>JAOZPF010000136.1:0-2308 GCA_029932895.1 Anaerolineae bacterium
CACCCTCACCATCCGCCGCCCTGGGATTCCGCCCCAGGTGAGCCAGTAGACGTTGGTGGTGGTGTAGCGGGAGTCGACCGCCTGGCCGTAAAAGAGAATAACGTCGCCGGGGTCGAAAGAGCCGTCCTCCTCCCCCTCAACATAGATAGCGACCTCCTGACCGAGGTGGGAGAGGCGAAAGGTACGCGGGTCGAGAGAATCGACCGCCAGGCCAGCCGCCGCCAGGTCTTGGTAGGTCACCTGATAAAGCCCCGCCGCCCCCACCAGCAGTTTGACCTGCTCCTGAGTGGCAGGGAGAGAGAACGCCGGCCGGCCGGGGGCGAGCCGGGCACGCCAGACCCGCGCCTGCTCATAGTTGAGCAAGTTGTCCTGCAGGACGCCCTCGAAAGCCCCCTCCTCCACAGCACCACCCCAGGCCGGAGAAGAGCCGCCCGTGGGCCACTCTACCCGCACGCGGATGTGGCGGTGGAAGAGGAGTTGACCGGTGAGGGAATCGACCTGGAAGGGGTGAAACTGGAGTTGGGCCACGCGCTGGCTGCGCACAAAGCCGGTCGAGACCAACACGACGGGAGTAGAGGGGTAGAGAGCGTCGGAGCCATACGCCTGCGGGTCTCGCAGCGTCTCCATTCCCTCGTAGCGGGCCTCTCCTGCGGGGGTCAGCTCTACGATGGGGCGGGGGACAGGGCAGATGGTATGGCTCCCCTCCAGGGGGACGGTCTCCAGCGCCAGTACAGTTAGAGTCACCGTGCCTGTGGGCGGGACCCCCACCATAGCCCCACGTACCGGCAGGCGTGGCCAACCGGCGCGGTCGGTGCTGGGGTAGCCATCGACCACAACCTGCTCACACAGCCCGTCCCGTTGCAGCGCGAACTCGGGCGTGTAGAGGTCGAGCACGACCCCGTCCGTGCCAGACGTGACCAGATTGAGCCCGGGGCCAACGGCAGCGGACGGCGCTTGGCGTCGCCCACCGCCTTCCTGGGAAGCCGCCTCCCCTCGAGCGGGAGCTGGAGAAGCGACAATGCCTGTTGGGGGAAGTGAACCGGCCCGGACAATCAGCCCCATCCCGCCCATAGCGAGAAGCACACTCAGGACCGCAGACCCAACAGCCACCCGCCTGCTCATTTCCCCTCCCTCACTCACAGTTTAGAAAAGCCAGGCCGCTGCCCTGGCTCCATCCTCAGAATGCAACTGCTCAGCCGTCTTCCCAGTTACCTTCCCGCGAATGGGGGGGAGAGGCAACGGGGAAGAGACAACCTCAGGATAACGTGAAAGGGCAAGAACAAGAATCGGAATATTCCCTATAGCGGGCGATGGAGAGGCCGAATTGTTATAGAACCGGGACGAATCCGCAATGCGGTAAACAAATACCGCGTTTAGTGGTATAATCTTGCTCGTGATGTCCGAACTGCGCAGCGGCGGGTTGATCCGTGTTCGTACCAGGTCCGGGAGCGTGCTGGCATGGGCCGTCCCTGCCTGGGCAGTCCTCTGTGGGGCACTCGCCTCCGGTCAGCTTGGCCTCTCCCTGGCGGACGGCGTGCGGTTATTGCTGGCGCTGCTGCTTGTGGAGGCCGGATGGGGAACACTGTGGACCGCCCTTTCGACAACCGACTGGGCCACTCCCATCCGCCGCTGGCGCAACTGGCACTTGGAGGGGAACACGCCCCGCCTGCCCTATACGCAGCCTGGTTCCCCCGGCGACCGGCTCGCCAGCCAACTCTCCCAACTGCGGAGCTGGGCAGAGGTCATCCTCCTGCCCTCCGCCGGCCGCGCCCTGGGGGCGGCTGGCGCGGGCCTGCTTTTCTCGCTGGCGTTGGCCGCCAGCCTGGGAGCCGAGATCGTAGTGCTCTGCGCTGGCACCCTGGCCTCGATGCAACTGGCGCTGGTGTTCGACCACGGGCGCGGACAGGCAGGCACAGGGTGGGACGGTGTGCTGCGGCTGGGCCTGCCCTGGCTGGCTGGGCACCTGGCCTTTGCCTCCCCTACCCTCCCTTCTGTGGCCGCAGCGACAGCCTTTGCGGTGAGCGTCGCCGGGGCAGGCAATATCGACCGTCCCCAGGGACGGGTGATGTGGGCAGCAGGGCAACTGACCGTCGCGGCCCTCTTTATCCCGCTCCAACACCCGCTGGCGGCCTCGTTTCTGGTCCTGCTGCTCGTTCCTCAGCTCCTCCTCCCCGCCCAGCCAGAGGACCCACGCCGCTGGACTCATCGGGCGTGGCCCTGGATGGCAGCGGGGATGCTCATGACGGCGCTGGTGTTGTGAGATGGGCTGGGCATTGTTTCTCCTGGGGCTGGCGCTGGCGGGACTCGA
>JAOZPF010000136.1:2318-7730 GCA_029932895.1 Anaerolineae bacterium
GGACCTACCTGGGCCCCCGCGCGGTCGCGCTGCTATACGACTGGGCCGCCTCGGCCTACGAGCGGATCAAGCAGTTCGACCCGCAGTACGAACAGCACTTCTTGGGGCTGCCGCTGGCCCGCGCCCTCGAAGAGGTCCCCAACCCGCTCGTATTGGATGTGGGGACCGGGACGGCGCGGCTGGCCCGCGCCCTGCTCTTTCAGCCCCACTTTCGTGGACGGGTGGTGGGCGTGGACCTCTCGCGGCGGATGCTGGAACACGGCGTCAGGCTGACCCGCCCTCACGCTGGCCGGGTGACCTTCATCTGGCAGGACGCCCAGGCCCTGCCTTTCCAGGACGGCACCTTTGACGCCGTGACCTGTCTGGAAATGATCGAGTTCACTCCTCATCCCCAGGCGGTATTGGCGGAGCTGGTACGGGTGCTGCGCCCCGGCGGCGTCCTGCTGGTGACGAACCGGGTCGGGCGAGACGCCCGTTTTCTGCCCCGCCGCACCTTTTCCCACCGCGCCTTCCTCTCCATCCTCCAGAACCTGGGGCTGGACGAGGTCCAAACCCGGACCTGGCAGGTAGATTACGACCTGCACTGGGCAGTCAAGGGCGGAGCGGCCAGAGGGGGCGGGGTGCGCCCCCTGGCGCAGGTCCTCCGCTGCCCCGCCTGCAGCCACGATGGGCTGGAGCTGCGGGAGGGGGCCTACACCTGCCCGGCCTGCGGTCGGGCTTATCCCGTGGCCGATGATGGCGTGATCGAGATGGCCCGGGTCGCCACAAAGCGTGCGCCCAATCATTCGCCCCAGCAGGCGAGACAACTCTTGTAAGGAGAGTGGTATGAAAACCAAATCGGCTCTGGCTTTTGCCGAAGCACACCGGAACGAGAACCTGGATCGCCTCATCTCTTTCCTCAGCATCCCCAGCATCAGCACCTCCCCCGAATACCAGCCAGATATCGAGCGCGCGGCCAACTGGTTGGTCGCACAGATGAAGGCGATGGGGTTCAACCGCGCCAGGACGTTCCGTACCCCCGGCCACCCCATCGTCTATGGCGAGTGGACCAAGGCCGGCAAAGACGCCCCCACCCTACTCGTCTATGGTCACTATGACGTCCAGCCGACCGATCCGGACGACGAGTGGCTGTCGCCGCCGTTCAAGCCGACGATCCGGGGCGAGAACATCTATGCCCGAGGCGCGTCGGACGACAAGGGGCAGCTATACACCCATCTAGCCGCGGCCGAGGCCTTTTTCGGCGCGGGCAGCCAGCCGCCCGTCAACCTCAAGTTCCTCATCGAGGGGGAGGAAGAGACCGGCAGCACGAACCTGGGGCCCTTTGTCGAGGAGCACGCCGAGATGCTGCGCTGTGACGTCGCCGCCATCTCGGACACCGAGTGGGTCAACCCCGCGACCCCCACCATCGTCTATGGCGTGCGCGGGCTGGCCTACCTGGAGATTGAGATTCGCGGGCCCAAGAGCGACCTCCACTCCGGCCTCTATGGTGGCGCGGTTCACAACCCGCTCCAGGTCGCCGCAGAGATGCTGGCGGCCCTCCACGACGAGCAAGGCCGCGTGACGATCCCCGGTTTTTACGACAAGGTGCGGCTCCTCAGCGACGAGGAGCGAGCCGAGCTAGCCCGCGTGCCCTTTGACGAGGAGGAGCTGCGCGCCGAGGTCGGCGCTCCGGCCCTGTGGGAGGGGGAAAAGGGCTACACGCTGCTGGAGCGGACCAGTGTCCGGCCCACGCTCGAGATTCACGGCATCGGCGGCGGCTTTACGGGCGCCGGCTCCAAGACCGTCATCCCGGCCTGGGCGACGGCAAAGGTGAGCATGCGGCTCGTCCCCGACCAGAAGGCAGCCGAGATCGCCGACCTATTCACAGAGAACATTCACCGCCTGGCTCCGCCCACCGTCCGCGTGACAGTGCGCCGCTACGGGATGGCCGACCCCGCCGTCATCGAGCGGGACACTCCGCCTATGCAGGCCGCCGTCCGCGCTCTGCGGCGCGGCTTTGACGCCGAGCCGGTCTTTGTCCGCTCCGGGGGGACGATACCCATCGTCACGATGCTCAACGAGGAATTGAACGTGCCGGTGGTGATGATGGGGTTTGGCCTGCCCGACGACAACCTCCACGCGCCCAACGAGAAACTCAACCTGGACCACTTTTACCGCGGCATCAGCACCGTGATCCACTTTATGACCGAGCTGGCTGGACAGTCGTAGCGATGCGAGTCGTACGGTACGCAACGGGGACCATTACCCGCTGGGGCGTGGTAGAGGAGGAGACGGTCCAGGAGCTACAGGGCGATCTGTACGGGACGTGGCAGCCTGGTCCAGTCGTGGGGCCACTGGACGCGACCACGCTCCTGCCCCCGGTCACGCCTACCAAAATCATCTGCGTGGGCCGCAACTATCCCGCCCACGCCGCCGAGCATCGGGCGCAGGTGCCCACCGAGCCGCTCCTGTTCCTCAAACCGCCCAGCGCCCTGGTCGGCCCCGGCGGCCCCATCATCCTGCCCCCCCAATCGAAGCAGGTGGAGCACGAGGGGGAACTGGCCGTCGTCATCGGACGTCGCTGCCGTAACGTGCGCGCCGAGGAGGCGTGGTCAGCCGTTCTAGGAGTCGCCTGCGGCAACGACGTCACCGCCCGCGACCTGCAGCGGCGGGACAGCCAGTGGACGCGGGGCAAGGGGTTCGACACCTTCTGCCCGCTGGGGCCGTGGCTCGTGACGGGGCTGGCAGAGGCGGACGTGGCCGATCTGGCGCTGGTCTGCCGGGTCAACGGCGCGGTCCGCCAGGCAGGGCGGACCGCGGAGATGGTTTTTTCCCCAGCCGAGTTGATCGCCTACGCATCGGCGGTGATGACCCTGGAGCCGGGCGACCTCCTGCTCACCGGCACCCCCGCCGGCGTCGGCCCTCTCTGTCCGGGCGACGTGGTGGAGGTGGAAATAGAGAACATCGGGCTGCTACGCAACCCGGTGGTGGCACAATAGGTCATTCCCTCCCGCCGGCGAGAGGACTGAGGGAGCGCGCTCTTACCCCAGCCGCACCCAGGGGTTGGCCTGTTTCTCCCGCCCCACGGTCGTCCGCGGGCCATGGCCGGGGTAGAGAACAGTGTCGTCGGGCAAAGCCAGGATCACGTGACGGATCGAGTGCATCAACGTATCCCAGTCGCCGCCGGGTAGGTCGGTGCGCCCCACGCCCAGCGCAAAGAGCGTATCCCCGTCGAAAGCCACCCCCTCGTCTGCCAGGTAAAAGGTCACCCCGCCGGGGGAGTGACCGGGGGTGCCGAGCACCTGGAGGCGAAGCGTGCCCACCTCCAGCGTCTGACCAGGCTCCAGGTCCACATCCGGCGGAGGGCTCTCCCGCGCCGGGACGCCGAACCAGTCCGCCCCGCCGTGCGCCCGGAGCAGCGGTTTCTCTGCCGGGTGCAGGGCCAAGAGCGCGCCCGTAGCAGCCACGATGTCGGCGTTGGCTGCCATATGGTCAAAGTGGCAATGGGTGTTGAGGACATAGCGGACAGTCAGCCCGCTCTCGGCAACGGCACTGAGTATCCGCTCCGGGTCTCCGCCGGGGTCGATCACCACCCCCTCCCCCGTCTCCTCGCAGCCCACCAGGTAACAATTGGTCTGGGTGATCCCGACGGTGATGCCACGCAGATACATTTCTTCCCCCTACGACGGGCGGACACACAGGTCCGCCCCTACCGGCCTGAGCGGAGCTCCCACAGCCGCCCCAGCGCCTGTTCCAGCCGCTCGCCCAGGGCCGGCCCGCGCGCGGTGGTCACGTCGTCCTCGTTCTCAAAAACCACATAGGGCACCGGCACGCCCTTGACCATCACGAACTGGGGGTCGGCGGCGCTGAACGTACCCCAGTCGTCCTCCCGGTACAGCCGCTCCAGCTTTTCATCGGGCAGGCCATGCTCCAGGATACTATCGGGCCGTCCGGGGTTGAAACGGAGCCGGTTCTTGCGCTGCGATTCCTGGTAGGAAACGCGGATGTAGCAGATCGCCCCGCGCTGGAGCATATCCTCTGGAAAGTGCTGGAACGCCTCGCGGTAGCCACCGTGCTCGCTGCCGCGGGAGAACTCGACGATGGTAGTGATCTCGGCGCTGGGCGGGCGGTCCCGCAGCAGTTTCTGGTACGATAGCGCCAGCCGCTCGATCAGCACGTGCCAGAGATGGTGGGCCTTGAAACAGCCGTCTTCGTCGGTGTGCAGGCGGGGGTACCCCATCCGCTCCAGGACCGTATCCTCCTCGAACCATTCCCAGAGCAAGGGGAAATCATCCAGCTCCTCAAAAGGGCCAATGTGAAACCGTCGTCGCCGCTCTTCCGGGTCGGTATGCTTGAGGTAGTCGATCACCTCGCTCTTGCCTGCGGCCGGGCGGGCGATCAGGAACAAGAGGTCAAAGACGTGCTGATTCATCCGACGTTTCCCTCCAATTCTCCCCGCACCGTCGCCAGCAGAGCGTCGGCGTGGAGCTGCTGAAGCGTATAACACGGTGCCTGCAAGTGGTCCGCCAGCGCCTGGGCGTACCCCTGGTCGAACGATTCGTGCTCCATATTGATCACCACCGAACGGATGTGATCCTTGGGAAAGAGTTCGGCCAGTTGGTGGGCCTCCTCCTGGGGTGGCAGGTTGCCCAGGGAGACATTCCCCGCCCCGTCAGTCAGGAGGACCATCAGCGGCACCAGGTCGGGGTGCTGGCGTGTCTCGCGCGTGATCACCTCATAGGCCAGTTGGAGGCCAGCCGAAAGTGGGGTCTTGCCACCCACGGGGATATCGGCCATCGCCTTCTGTGCCCGCTCCACGCTGTTGGTGGGAGATAGCACCAGGCGGGCGTCGTTCTTCTGAAAGACGACCAGTCCCACCCGGTCCCGCCGCTGGTAGGCGTCGGTCAGCAGAGACATCACCGCGCCCTTGGTCGCCTGCATCCGCTCCGCCACCGCCATCGACCAGGAGGCATCGACCACAAAGAGGATCAGGTTGGCCGCGCGTCGCACCCGCACCTTGCGCTGGTAGTCCTCCGGCTGGATGGACAATGCCGGCCCACCGGTACGACGCCGCTCCACCTGGTGTGGGGCGGCGCTGCGCAGCGTGGCGTCAAAGGCCAGGTCGCTGGGGTCGCCGGGGGAGGGATGAGCCTGGACATAGCGGCCCCGCTTGCGGTCGGTTCGAGTGCGGCTGCGCCGGCCGCCGGCGGAGCGGGTGAGCCTATCCAGGGGGGTATCCAGACGGCGGGGGGCAAAGTCATCGCCCACGGGGACCTCATTACCTCCCTCCCACCAGTGTCCTTCGGAGGGCCAGTGGGGGATTGTCTGCAGCGCCGGGTCACGGGGCGGGTCACGTTCCTGCGGCGGGCGCTGGGCCTCCTCCCCCTCCATCACTACCTGCGTTTTTTTTTCCTCGCCTGGTGAGCCTTCCGC
>JAOZPF010000006.1:0-5810 GCA_029932895.1 Anaerolineae bacterium
ACCTGCAAATGCTCATTGAAAAGTTACCCCTTGAGCAGGTCGCCGGTCTCGAATCATAGAATAGGGGTTCGTGCCCGTGGACGGCAAACTGACGGCCACAAGACGGCCACAAGGGCCTATGCTACGGGCACGAACCGGCTAAAGCCTATACTCCACTTGGGGGCTATTCCAGCCGCGCCACCAGTGCGGTTTACTGGCAGGAGGAATAGGTCACATTGGGAGCGTGGTCGTCCGGGCTGTTGACGTGTCGGCTACCGCCGGACATTCGGGGGAAGTTCAGATGGTCCTCGGCCTTTTTGTATCTGTGCCGCTTCCCTCACCTCGGCCCAACGCACCCCCTCTACAGCCATCAGGACCAGTCCCAGCAGGGTGACCGGGACGAGAAGGATGGCGTGGAGTACCAGCACATAGCTCCCCGCCGCGGCCGGGGGCGCGCCGATGCTCTCCAGTACCTTGATGCCTAACTCAAAGATGCCGATGTAGCCGGGAAGAGAGGGAAGCGCGGTCAGCAGGTTGACCGCGCCACCCATCAGCATGATGCCCACGTAAGGGAGGTGCAGGTCAAAGGCAAAGCTGACCAGCCAGTACTTGGCCATCTCCAGCATCCACACCCAGACCGTGACCCCAAAAAGCACCAGCACGTCCCCTCCACTGCGCAGGCTCTCCAGTCCGGCGACCACGCCTTCCACAAGCCCAAGCAGGGGGGGGCGAAAGGGAGCAGGGACAAGACGGCTGATGGAGCCTTGAGCCAGACGCCGCAGAAGGTTGGGCCGGACGGCCAGAAAGAGGAAGAGAGCCAGCGCGCCAAAGAAAACGACGCTGGCGATGATGACCAGCCGGCTGAGGAAAGCGGACAGGGGGACAAAGAGCAGGCCAAAGAGGACAAAGAGCACCATCGTCAGCCCATCGAACAGCCGCTCCAAGACGGCGGTGGTCAGCGTGGTGCCGATGTTGATCCCTTCTTTGCGCCAGAGGATGTAGGCTCGCAGCACCTCCCCCAACCGAAAGGGGAGGATATCGTTGCCCATATAGCCGATGACGACGATGGGAAAGAGGCGGTTGGCAGAGACGCGCTTGCTCCCGCGGAGGAGGAATCCCCACCGCCAGGCGCGGAACCAAACCGAGACAAAGTAGACCGCCACGCCGGGGATAAGCCACCAGTAGTTCGCCTGACCAAGCGCTACCAAGACCTGGTCCAACCGAATTTTACGCAGGGCGATCCACAGAAAAAGGGGGCTGAGCAGCAGGCCAACGGTGAGGACGAGCCAGCGCCGTTTCTCTTTCACGTCGTCTCCTTCAGCAAAGCACAGGGGGTATGTGCCTGGCCTGCGTTGCACCCGTGGGGCGTGCGTTAGTGAGCGCCGCTCCTCTGGCGCAGCGTTTCGTAGAGAACCACCGAACCGGCCACGGCAGCATTGAGGGAGGTCACTTGGCCGCGCATTGGCAGCTTGAGCAGAAAATCGCACCGCTCCTGCACCAGCCGCCGCAGCCCTGTCCCCTCGCTGCCCACAACGAGCGCCAACGGGCCACTCAGATCGATCTGGTCGTACGGCTTGGCTCCCCACGCTGTCTCCAGGCCTGCCACCCAGATATCGCGGGCTTTGAGCAGCTCGATGGCGTTGGTGATGTTGGCGACCTGGGCGATCAGCAGGTGCTCCGCCGCGCCGGCGGAGGTGTGGACGGCGGCTGGCGTCACCCCGGCGGCCCGCCGCTCTTGGACCACCACCCCGTGGACGCCAACCGCCTCCGCCGTGCGCAGGAGGCCGCCCACGTTACGAGGGTCCTGAATCCGATCGAGGAGCAAAAGGAAAGGGGGCTCGTCCCGCCGGTGGGATGAGACCAGTATCTCGTCGAGGCCCACATAAGGGTACGCGCTGGCCTCCAGCGTTACGCCCTGGTGGTTGACCTCCATCCAGTCCAGATTACGACGCGGCACGCGGTCCACCGGCACGCCGGCCTCCTCGGCCAGAGCGAGGATGTCCTTGATAATGGCGCCAGCTCGCACGGTGTCGGCCAAGGTCAGGCGGTAGAAGGTGCGTCGTCCTGCCCGCAGTGACTCGTAGACCCCGTTCCGGCCGTAGATCGTCTCCCGCACGCCCCTCTACCCCTCCAGTTGCCACGTCGGCCCTTCTGGCCGGTCCTCTACCGTGATACCAAGTTCCGCCAACCGCTCTCGCAGCATGTCGCTGCGCTCCCAGTCCTTGGCCTGGCGATACTCCCGGCGGATGTCAAGGATGATCTCCATCAGCCCATCCAGCAGCTCGGCCCCTGCCCCCTGCTGCTCCAACCGCTCGGGGATAACGCCCAACACCTTGCCGCCCAGCTCCTGGAACATCCCCTCGATGGTCGCCAGCGTTCCCCCGCTGATAGGTTGACCAGAGTCGAGCAATTTGTTCACCGCCCGCGCGAACTCGTGGAGCGAGGCCATCGCTTTGGGGGTGTTAAAGTCGTCGTCCATCGCTGCCAGAAAAGCGTCCCGGTAAGGGTCCAGGTCGGCGATGTAGGAGAGATCGGCCGTCGCCTCTGGCAGCGCGCTCTTTAGCCGCGCTCGCACGGCGCGGAGGGTGTTGTGCAGCCGCTGCACCCCTTGCTCTGCCGCCTCCATTGCCTCGCGGCTGTAGTCGATGGGGCCGCGGTAGTGAGCGGAGAGGATAAAAGCGCGTATGGCGTAGGGGCTGTAGAGCTTGAGCGCGTCCTTGAGGGTCAGAAAGTTACCCAGACTCTTGCTCATCTTGACCCCATCTACCGTGAGCGATCCGGTCAGAATCCAGTAGCGGGCGAACGGCTTGCCGGTGATTGCCTCCGCCTGGGCGATCTCGCACTCGTTGTGGGGAAAGATGTTTTCCAGCCCACCGCCGTGGATGTCAAAGCTCTCTCCCAGGTATTTGGTGGACATCACCGAGCACTCGATGTGCCACCCTGGGTAGCCCCACCCCCACGGCGACGGCCAGCGGAGGATGTGCTCCGGCTCCGCCCGTTTCCAGAGAGCAAAGTCGGCCGGATGGCGCTTTTCCTCGCGCACCTCGACCCGCGCTCCCGCCTCCAACTCGTCCACCCGGCGGCCGGAGAGTTTGCCGTACTCTGGGAACGCCTCTACGGAAAAATAGACATTCCCGTCCACTTCGTAGGCGTACCCTTTCTCTAGCAGCGCCTTTACCCACTCGATCTGCTCCGGGACGTGGCAACTAGCGCGGGGGGAGATGTTGGGGCGCACAACGCCGAGGGCATCCATGTCCTCAAAATAGGAGCGGGTGTACGTCTCTACTATCTCCATCGGTTCGACCCGCTCCCGCCGCGCCCCCTTCATGATGCGGTCCTCTCCCGTGTCCAACAGGTGCCCCACATCGGTGATGTTCTGCACATAGCGCACCTTGTAGCCCTGGTGGCGCAGATAACGCACCACGACATCCATCGCTACGTACAGCTTGGCGTGGCCGATGTGGGCGTGGTCATAAACCGTGGGACCGCAGACGTACATGTTCACCCGACCACGTTCCAGCGGCCTGAAAAGTTCCTTCTTCCGCGTGAGGTAGTTATAGACCCGCAAGGACATTATTTCTCCTCCAACCAGACACTACCGCGAGTTGTCGCTTCCCGGTTCCAGGGGGCGGGCAAAGATCATCCGACCGGCCGATGTTTGCAGCACCTTGGTCACCATCGTCTCGATCTCCGAGCCGATGTACGGTTGCCCGTTCTCCACGACCACCATCGTTCCATCATCCAGATAACCGACCCCCTGGTCCGGCTCCTTCCCTGCCTGCAGAATGTGGACCGTCATAGTCTCTCCGGGGAGGTAGACGGCCCGCACCGCGTTCGCCAGGTCGTTGATATTCAGGACGGGAACGCCCTGGAGCTCGGCGACGCGGTTGAGGTTATAGTCGTTGGTGACGATGGGACAATGGAGCTGTTTGGCCAACAGCACGAGTTTATCGTCCACCTCGCGGACCCCCTCCACGTCCATATCCACGATGCGGACCGGGTTGACCGATTCGTCCTGCAGCCGACGCAGCATGTCCAGTCCTCGCCGCCCCCGGTTGCGCCGCAGCGCGTCGGGCGAATCGGCGATGTGCTGGAGTTCGTTGAGGACAAAGTTCGTCACCAGCATCTCACCACGGATAAATCCGGTGCGGCTGATGTCGGCGATGCGACCGTCGATGATGACGCTGGTATCCAGGAGGACGGGCGGCGACGCGGTCTGAATGTCACTACCTCCCGCGTGGGACAGTGCGCGCCCGCGGGTCAGCAGGTGAAAGATCTCTTGCTGGCGAACTGTCATCGCCATCATGCCCACGTAGGCGAAAAAGATGGCCCCCAGAAAAGGCAGTACCTGATTGAGCGGCTTGGGGAGCATAGAGAGGGGAAAGGCAACCAGGGCGGCGATGACGAGGCCGATGATCAAGCCCAGGACACTTGCCAGAAGCTGGTGGATAGGAACGCTGCGGATCTTTTGGCGCACAAAGACCAGCGGCCGCACGACGACATAGGGCGTTATGATCAAGCCCATCAGCGCGCCGACCAGGAAAAAGGTCGAACCGTAAAGGTAAGGAGAGGCGTCTACTAGAGTGGAGAGATGGACTCCCAGGAGCAACCCGCCGATCGCCAGAACGATCATCCCGACAATGCGGGAGACGAATTCGGAACTCATGATGACTCCTTTCAAAAAAACAAAAAAAGAACATTAATGACGAGTGGCAACAAAAAAGGCCAGCAAGCACCGCCTTGGCACCCGCCCGGCCTTTGGTTACCCCGAGTTGCAAATGATGCGGGAAAAGCTAATATGATAGCAGTGACAATAACGGGTATCGGATTATTCGGCCAAGCATCGCCGCCGGTGTTTTGCTATCTTAACACAACCACGACGAAAAGTCAAAGAAAGTGGACGGTAGACGGTGGAGGCGCTCTTCCAGGCGCGATTTTCGATAGCCTTCCCATAGCGTGCCGATAGCTCGATCTCGCCTGTCATCCCTGTGAATCCACACGGGCATAACGGCACTGACAAGGGAGCCATGGCCGAGGCAAGCGCCTCGTCTGCATCCTGAGACTTGACCCCATTTGTAACTGCTCAGGCCGACCCGGAAATCGAGCCGAATCTCGCCTTTCCTCGCCACGAATTGCACGAAAACCAGGGCGAAAGTTCGTGCGATTCGTGAAATTCGTGGCCCGATATGCCGGCGGTGATTCTTCCGTCAAGCCCATGGTAACCAGAGTGCTTGTCGACAACACGCATAGCTGAAAAGATGCCCAAAACCAAAGGAAGAGAGCCAAGTTCTGCAGCCAGAAGGTTCCACTCACCAAACTCCAGGCCCAATCGCGCGTCCTCACAGCCGGCGGCGGCTGCGTCAACGGGATTTGACCTGAGCGACCTGTTCGGGCGCGCACTACAGACGGTGATGGAAAATCGCCAGGCAATCAACGACCTGGATGGGCACAACGGTAACCACGGCGACAACATGGTCGAGAACCTGCAGTTGATCGTTGGGGCGCTTCAATCACAAGGGTCACAGCCGCCGGCCGAGGCGCTGGCCCAGGCCAGCCAACTGCTCAGGTCGCAAGGGCGTGGTGGCACCAGCCAGTACTATGCCCGCGGACTGGACCAGGCGGCGCAACAGCTCCAGGGACAGTCGAGCCTGGAAGGTGACGGCGTGATGACGCTGGTCCAGTCGCTCCTGGGGGCAATCCCCGATTCTGGATTCGTCGAGCAGCCGGCGGCCCAGGAGAGTGTGTTGGGCAGCATACTGGGCCTGCTCGGTGGAGGACAGCAGCAACAATCGTCCGCACAAGAGGGCGCGCTGGACAGCGTGCTGGGTCTA
>JAOZPF010000006.1:5820-24845 GCA_029932895.1 Anaerolineae bacterium
GCCAGCCAATGACAAGGTGGATGCCGGGGACGTGCTCGGCATGCTGCTCCCGGCGGGGATGGCCTTTGTGCAGGCCCGCCAGGCTGGCGCAGATCCAAAGGCGGCCGCCGGACAGGCGCTGATTAGCGCGCTAATGGACGGTCAAGCCAACCCCTTGCAGGCCCGCTCACCCCGCGCTGCGGCAGGCGGTCTCATCGCGCAGAGCATTCTGCAAGCTTTGGCCGGTCAAAGATAAAAATCTAGAACAAATCTATCAGCAGGACCTGGCGGAGGAGAGCGGCGTCAGCCAGGCCCCGATCCTGGCCTGGGTCGACCAGGCCGACCTGATGCGGTGTCGGGGAAGAGTACAGCGACCTGCTGGAAAAGGCCGGGGTAGACACGGTGACCGAGTTGGCCCGGCGCAACGCCGACAACCTCTACGACAAACTGATGGAGGTAGCCGCGGCAGGCCGCTTGGTCCGCCCAGCCATTCGATGGTCGCAGCGTGGATCGAGAGCGCCAAAAAGCTGGAGCGCGTCGTCACCTACTAGCACGACAAACACGGTCAGCAGGGGCGACGCGTATGCGTGTCGCCCCTGCTGATTTCCTCTCCCTTTCCCACCCAGTGCTAAAGACGCCGGAGACAAGCCCTCGAAGAAGGCTTTGCCTGGTGGGCCAGGCGGTTTAGCGCCCGGCGGCCCAGGCTGGTCTTGGTGCCCACAACGGCCCCGCATAAATGGCGGGGCCTGGGGGATTCAATCACGGCAGCGGTGACACGCGGGAGCGGCGAAGGAGCAATGGGATCGGGCCGACTGTGCGGGCTCGCCTCTACACCAGGGTCGCTACTGTCACTCCTTCTCCCCCCTCCCCCTCACCGCCGGGCCGGTAGGAGCGCACCAGAGGATGGGTATGCAGGAACTCGCGCACCGCCTGGCGTAGCGCGCCGGTCCCCTTGCCGTGGACAATGTGCACCCAGGGCAATCCCGCCAGCGACGCGGCATCGAGACGACGGTCAAGCCGTTCCAGCGCTTCCTCAACGGTGGTGCCGCGCAGGTCGAGGCGGGGGGAAACGGATGGCACGTCATATGTCGTCCCGGAAGGCTCAACCCCCTGTTCCGGCCCACCACTGGCGCGCAGTTCGAGTTGCGCCTGCCCCACCCGCACCCGCGCCTGTCCCACCTGCACCTCAGCCTCTCCTCCCTCCAGGGTCAACACCCGCCCTTCGGCCATCAGTGGCCCCACCCAGACCGTATCGCCGGGCTGAATGGGGCGGGTGATGCCTGTTTCCTCGACAGTGGCCCGGCCGGCGCGGGAGCTATCCTGACCCGCCCGGACCTCCTCCTCCAGCTCCTCCAACTGCTCCTCAATAGCAACTGCTCGCTCCAGCGAAGCCCCAGCGGCCCGCATTTGCTGTCGGAGGGCACGCACCTGCTCCCGCAACTGCTCCAGCTCGGCCTCTGCCTCCTGGCGCGCCTCTTCCAACACTGTTGCCCGCTCCTCCTCAATGTGAGCCAGCCGCTGCTGTAACTCCTCGGCCTGTTGTTCCGCCTTGGCCCGGGCCACCAGCGCCGCGTCCCGTTCCTTCACCACCCGCAACCGCAACCGGTGCAGGTCGGCCAGCAGATCCTCAGCCTGACGGTCCTCCCGCGAGATCAATGCCTCGGCCTGGCTAACGACCTCCTCACTCAGCCCCAGACGCCGGGCGATGGCGAATGCGTTGGAGCGCCCCGGCAGGCCGATGGTCAAATGATAGGTCGGCCGCAGTGTCTCGGGATCGAACTCGACAGAGCCGTTTTGCACGCCAGGGGTGAGCTGGGCGTATGCTTTCAGTTCCGGATAGTGCGTCGCCACCAATACGGTCGCTCCCCGCTGACGAAAGGTCTCCAACAGCGCCCGTGCCAGGGCCGACCCCTCCGCCGGATCGGTCCCTGCCCCCAACTCGTCCAGCAGCACCAGCGAATACGCATCGGCTTGATCGATGAACGAGAGGATGTTGGTCAGATGGCTGGAGAAGGTGGATAGGGATTGCTCGATGGACTGCTCGTCACCAATGTCGGCATAGACCGCGCGAAAGGGAAACAGAGTGGAACCAGGAGCGACGGGGATGTGAAGGCCGGCCTGGGCCATCAACGTCAACAGGCCCACCGTCTTGAGAGTGACGGTCTTGCCGCCGGTGTTGGGACCGGTGATGACCAGGACATGGGTCTCTGCGCCCAGCACCACGTCGATAGGGACGACAGCCTTGGGGTCGAGAAGAGGGTGACGGGCGTGGAGGAAGCGAATGGACGGCTGATCGGTCACAAGGAGAGGGGCAGTGGCATCAAGGGCAGCGGCATAGCGGGCCTTGGCAAAGGCCAGGTCAAGATCGGCCAGTCCGTCCACAGTGTGCTCGATCTCGGCTCCACGCTCGGCGACGTGGGCGGAAAGTTCAGCCAGAACACGGTGAACCTCTTGCTCCTCCCGCATCCCCAACTCCCGCCAGGCATTGTTCAACTCTACCACGGCAAGCGGTTCGATAAAGAGCGTCGCTCCGGAGGATGAGCGGTCGTGGACGACACCACGGATGCGCCCCTTGAAATCGGCCTTGAGCGGGATGACATAGCGTCCCTCGCGGATGGTGATCATCGCCTCTTGAAGATAAGGGCCATTCGTCGGAGAGGAGATGATGCGCTGCAACCGGTCCATCAGCCGGTCGTGGGCCACGCGCAGCTCCCGCCGCACCCGCGCCAGCTCTGGAGAAGCACTGTCCTGCACCTCCCCCCGCTCGTCCAGACAGCGCCCGATAGCATCGATCAGGTCGGGGCAGGGGTCGATCCGTCCGGCGATGTCAGCCAGACGGGGAAACTGACGGTTCAGGCGGCTCAGTGTCTGGTGCAGGGCGCGCGCGGAGATGAGCGTTCCACGCACATCCAGCAAGTCGGGGGGAAGGAGAGTCACGCCGCGCTGCGCCGCCGCCACCTGGGGGCGGACATCGCGAGCGCCACCCAGGCTAGTCTGGGGCCGGGCCTCCAGAAGCGCGCGGGCCTCGGTGGTCGTCTCCAGCCGTTCGCGGACCTCGCTGGGCAGCGAGCTGGGCAAGAGGTGGCGCGCTTTCTCGGCCCCGGCGGAGAAGGCGGTGTAGGAGGCCAGCCGCTCCAGCACCTTGGGCAGCTCAAGAGTGACACAGTGCCTGGCGTCCATCTCCACCGCAGAACTCGGCCCGGTCCGTTCAGGGCACAAGGGCATAGCCCAGGAGAGGAGGCACCGTGGGGAACCAGGGCGTGTGGGCGATCATATAAAGCTGCAAGAACTGGCTCAGATACTGGCGGAGGAAAGAATGATCATACCCCTGTGCGGTCATCACGCGCAGCACATCCAGAAACTTCCAGGTATAAAGGGTCGAATAGCCCAGCGAGGTCAGGATGAGGGTGACGACAATGAGCGCAGAGAGCAAGCTCGGCAAGAACCCCAACGCGTTGTCGATCCAGCCCAACTTGGGGAACCGCACATCGGGGAACCCCTTGCGCAGCAACATCTCCAGGGCAGCGACCGTGGCAGTGAACAGAACCCAGAACATGATCATCTGGCTCAACGTGGGCACCGACCCGCCAATAGCTGTCACAAACGTCGCGGCGTATGGATACCCCAGGCCGGCGACCATCGTGGCGACATAGATCACTCCCAGGCTCATCACCTGGCGCAATACACCCTGAGTCGCACCGTAGATGCAGATACCAGCAAAAACGATGATCAGCAAGATGTCCATATAAACGCTCCTTTCCCCCGGGCAGGGGGTACTATACCACAGGGAAGGGAGTGGGACAAGGCGAGAGCGCGCGCCGGTTTTGCTTTTTGGTGGTTGCGGTATAAGATTGAAAGTACAGGAGGCAGAGGCCAAGAGGCAGGAAGCGAGGTGTGTAAATGTCAGATCAATACCTTCTCGCCATCGACGTCGGCACCCAGTCGGTCCGCGCCCTTCTCTTTGACCGACGCGGCAACCTGGCCCACAAGGCCAAGGTCCCCATCGAACCCTATTTCTCCCGGCAGCCTGGCTGGGCCGAACAGGACCCCGAGACCTTTTGGGAGAACATCTGTGTGGCCTGCCGCCGCCTGTGGCGGGAGAGCGGGGTCCACCGGGAGACCGTGGTCGGTGCGGCCCTCACCACCCAACGGGCCACGATGGTCAACGTGGATGCGGCGGGCAAGCCCCTCCGCCCAGCCATCATCTGGCTCGACCAGCGCCGCACGGAGGGGCTGGAGCCTATCGGTGGGCTGTGGGGGCTGGCTTTTCGCCTGACCGGGATGAGAGAGACGGCTGCCTACCTCCAGGCCGAGGCGGAGGTCAACTGGATCCGGACCCACCAACCCGAAATCTGGGAACGCACCCACAAATACCTCTTTCTCTCTGGCTACCTGACCCACCGGCTGGTGGGCCGGTTCGTGGACTCGGTGGGCTGCCAGGTGGGGTACGTCCCCTTCGATTACAAGCGTCTCGCCTGGTCCAAAAAGTGGGACTGGAAGTGGCGGGCAGCGCCGGTGGAGGAGCGGGTGCTGCCGGAGTTGGTCCCACCGGCTCACCTGCTGGGAGAGATCACCCCTCAGGCATCCGCGGCGACGGGCATCCCGGCCGGTCTGCCCCTCATCGCCGCCGGAGCCGACAAGGCGTGTGAGGTGCTGGGAGCCGGGGCGTTGGAACCGACGGTCGCCTGTCTCTCCTACGGCACTACCGCCACCGTCAACACCACCAGCCGGAAGTATGTGGAGGTCATTCCCCTCATCCCTCCCTATCCCAGCGCCGTCCCGGATGCTTACAATCTAGAGGTGCAGATCTATCGCGGCTACTGGATGGTTAGCTGGTTCAAGCAAGAGTTCGGCCTGCGGGAGACACAACTGGCTGCAGAGCAGGGGTGCACGCCGGAGGCGCTGTTCGACCGGTTGGTGGAGGCCGTTCCGCCCGGCTCGATGGGGTTGACGCTCCAGCCATACTGGTCCCCTGGCCTGAAGCGACCAGGGCCGGAGGCAAAAGGAGCCATCATCGGCTTTGGCGACGTCCACACCCGCGCCCACATCTACCGCGCCATCCTGGAGGGGCTGGCGTACAGCCTGCGCGAGGGGCTGGAGTGGACGCAAAAGCGGCTCAAGGTGCGCACTACCGAGGTGCGGGTCTCTGGCGGCGGGTCACAATCCGATGCGGCAATGCAGATCACCGCCGACATCTTTGGCCTGCCTGCCAGCCGTCCCCACGTCTATGAGACCTCTGGCCTGGGAGCGGCGATCGACGCAGCGGTGGGGCTGGGCCTCTATCCCGACTTTGAGACTGCGGTGGCAGCGATGACGCGGGTCAGTCGCACCTTCCTTCCCCGCCCCGAGGTACAGGAATTGTATGACGGGCTATATCAGCGGGTCTATCGGCAGATGTACAAGCGGCTGCGCCCGCTCTACGAAGAAATACGCCGCATCACTGGCTACCCGCCGCGCTAGCGGTTTTCACCTCCTCCCACAGCGCGTCCATCTCCCCGAGGGACATCTGGGCCAGGTCCAATCCCCGCTGGCGGGCCAGGGCCTCCAAACCGCGAAAGCGGCGGGCAAAGCGCGCGTTGGCACGCCGCAGCGCCGTCTCCGGGTCCACCCCCAGGTGACGGGCCCAGTTAGCGATAGAGAAGAGCAGGTCGCCTAGCTCCGCCTCCACCTCTTCCGGCGTGCGCGCCTCGTCCAACTCGACCAGCTCCTCTCGCACCCTCGCCGCCGCCAAACCCGCCGCCACCAAACCCGCCACTCCCTCCAAGCGCGGCCAGTCGAACCCCACCCGGGCTACCCGTTCCCCGTAGGTGTGAGCCTGCTGGAGCGCCGGGAGCAGCGCCGGCACGCCGTCCAGAAGCGAGGACTGCTCCCCCCGCTCCTCGTGCTTGAGATGCTCCCACTGAGCCAGCAGTTCCCGTTCGTTGTTGACTACCGCGTTTCCCCAGACGTGAGGGTGGCGACGCTTGAGCTTGGCGTCAATAGCCGCGATCACGGCGGGCATTTGGAAATCCCCTTCCTCCGTGGCGATCTGGGCCTGCAAGATAATCTGGAGGAGCAGGTCTCCCAACTCCTCGCGCAGCCCGTCCAGGTCCCCGGCGTCGATGGCTGCTACCACCTCGTACGTTTCCTCCAAAAGCCCCTCGCGCAGGCTTTCGTGGGTCTGCTTCTGGTCCCAGGGGCAGCCATCCGGCCCGCGCAAGTGGGCCACCGTCTCCTGCAACCCCTCGAAACTGCTCACCGGCTCCAGCGGAGGGACATAGAGGGAGGTCAGGTGGGCCACCTCCTGGCGGTCGAGCTCGTAGAGCGGCAGGTGGACCACGCGCTCGCCGGACGTTCCGGCGGCGTGAATCAAGGCGACGGGGTGATCATCGGGGTACTGGTTCATCAGGGTGAGCTTGAGGTCACTCGCCACCCGCTGGCTATAGACCTGACCGACAATGGCAGGCAGGTCGGGGTTGAGCGGAGGGTGATGGAGGGATGCCAGTGCGATCCCATCATGTATTTGCAGCCCCTCCAGCGCGTCCACCTCCAGAGCGGTGAGGATTGGCTCGACAAAACTGACCCCCTCAACAATGCAGACGTCGAGCCCGGCCTCTCGCGCCCCTTCCAAGACCTGTTGAACCGTAGACTCACCAACGAGCGGGTGACCGGGGACAGCATAGACGACCCCCTGGGGGCGCTGTCCTAGCCGCAGCACCTGCCGCGCGATGGCTGCGTACACCTCTCCAAAATCGGCCGCCGATTCGTACAGAGCGTCAAAAGCGTGGATGGTAACGCGGTCGGGCAGGCCCGCCACGGTGGGATGGTGGGCCGTGCGTAGCCAGACCTCCTCGGCAGCCGAAAGTAGCTCCCACGCCTCCCGCGTCAGGTGGCGGGGGTCGCCTGGCCCCAGCCCGATGATGGTGATCGTCATATGCACCTCCGTTCCCTGCATGATACACCGCTTGGGCCGGAGAAACAAACAGAGGCGCAGTGAACTGCGCCTCTGTAGTCGCTTCCTTCTGTCAGGAAGAGGCCCGCGCTTTCCTGCGCCGCCGCACCAGCCAGCGGATGAGCAAGATCAACCCGACCACGGGGGCAGCCAGCATGACGAGGACCGGCAGGACAAAGATGACCAGATAGATGGCTGCCTTGACGACGAACTCGACCGCGCTCAGCAGCGCCTCGACGGCGTCGCGGACGGTGCCGGGCAGGTTCCAGCCCCCCACCTCCAACGGTTGAGCCAGGGCGTCGGGCGTCAGGCGGACGGAGATGGTCGCCAGCGATGTCTGGTTCTCCAGGTACTGCATCCGGCCAGTCACCCGCTCGATCTCTTCCTGCGTCGCGCTCAACTGTTCATAGACAGCGAGCACCGCCTCCGTGTCCTCTGCCTGATCCAGGAACTCGAGTAGCTGGTCCTCCTTGGCCCGCAGGTGGCGCAGGCGGGACTCTAGATCGACATACTCCTCGGTCACGTCCTGTCCGGACACCGTCTCGTGCCGGACGGTAGTGGCGAGAGCCTTTAGCTGGGTCAAGGCCGCATCAAAGGACTCGGCCGGAATGCGCAGGGTTACGTTGCCTTGGACACCCTGCTCGTACTGATAGGTATTGAGGGAGACAACATACCCTCCCAGCCCCTCGGCCAGTTCTGTGATCTGCTCCAGTGCCTGTTCCGTCTCGGGGACTACCAGGTCCAGATCGGCGGTGCGGATCACCATCCGCTCGACATCGTTCTCCGGCAACGCCGCGCTGGCATCGCTGTAATAGGCCCTTTCCTCAGCCACAGGGACCTCGGCCGCGCCGATCGCAGGCTGGAACTCGGGCTCGGAAGGATAAAATCCCATAGGCGGAGTAGCTGCCTCCCGCCCAACAGCACACCCGCTCGTTGCCAGGACAAGAGCTATCAAGATGGCTATCCACAAGGTCCGTTTCATCGCGTCACCTCCTCTACGAGTGGTTCTACACTTGAGACGCCACAGGGGGGGCAGGGGTTCCCTAGCGTCCCTTTTCCAACCGTTCGATCAGGCGATGAGGGAGGTTGCGAGCACGCATTCGCTCCTGGGTGATCGCTACTGGATAGGCGACGCGGTGTAATCTCCACGTGTTCGCCTCGGTATCCAGAATCGCGTAACTGGCCCTCGGGTCCCCATCCCGCGGCTGACCGACGCTACCGGGGTTCAGGATCATTCTTCTGGTACCCAGCTCGAGGGGGGCAGAAAATGGGGGGACCATGGGGTAGCAGCGGTCGTTCTTTTCATTGTAGGCAAAGGCAAGCGGAATGTGCGTGTGCCCGACGAGGCAGACCATAGTAGTAAAGTGGCGAAAATTGATCGTCGCGATAACCGCATCCAGCAGGTATTCCCAAATCGGCTCGCGGGGGCTGCCATGGACCAGTGTGAATTCTCCCTCCACGAGCATAGGGGAAAGCGTTTCCAGGTACTCGCGCGTGGCGGGGAGCAGCGCTCCTCTCGTCCAACTGCTGGCGAGCCGGGCGTCGGTGTTAAAGTGCTCCAGGCTCATGCGACCCAGTGCAGCCCAATCGTGATTACCGGCGAGACTGATGTGGTCGAACTCTTGAATCCTGGCCACACACTCATTGGGGTCTGGCCCGTAGCCAACCAGGTCGCCCAAACACCAGATTTTATCGAATGAACCGGCGTCTTTCAGCACGGCTTCAAAGGCCGCCAGGTTGGCGTGAATATCCGAGATCACCAGATAATGCACAGATAGCCTCGCAGGTAGTGAGAATTATGGTTCAATTATAGCCTTTTTTGCCGTTTGCGCGAATTGGCTTTTGTGGTTCCCCGATGCCGTAGTATAATGCCCGAACCCTGCAGGCTGATCCTGCTAGTTTGGATAGTGGCACTGACCGAGCCTCCCGCTGGGCAGAATTGCTCCCTGACCAGGCGGAAGGGGTTCCAAACCGCAGGTTCAACCGACGGCTATTTGAACTGAGCAACAGTTACACCAGACCTCAAAGGAGAACGAAATGACTTCACAATCCAACTCTCACCCCAGTCTCCGCTCCATCCCCCGCAATATCTGGGCGGTGAGCCTGACCAGCTTTTTTATGGACATCTCTAGCGAGATGGTCCTCAATATCCTGCCTCTCTTTCTCTCCGATGTACTGGGGGTCAAGACCAACATCATCGGCCTGATCGAGGGCGTGGCCGAGGCGACGGCCAGTCTGCTCAAGCTCTTTTCCGGCTGGCTATCCGACCGGCTGCGAGCGCGCAAGTGGCTGGCGGTGGCCGGTTATGGCCTATCGGCGCTGGCCAAGCCCTTTTTCTACTTGGCCAATTCCTGGGGGATGGTGGCGGGCGTGCGCTGGACCGACCGGGTGGGCAAGGGCATCCGCACTGCCCCGCGCGATGCGCTCGTGGCCGACTCGATCTCGGAGGAGCAACGGGGGCTGGCCTTTGGCCTCCATCGTGCCGCGGACACCGGCGGGGCCGTGATGGGGCTGCTGATCGCCCTGGGCGTGGTCTGGGCGGCCCAACGCGGGGCGGCGGACCTGGGTCGCTCCACTTTCCAAACCGTCGTCCTGATCAGCCTGGTGCCGGCTTTCCTGGCCGTCATCTCCCTGGCTCTGGGGGCGCGAGATGTGCCGGTGGGCAAGGAGCGGGAACTGCCTCGCATCTCCTTCCGCGGCCTGGGGCGACGGTTCGCCCTCTTTATGCTCATCGTCGGCCTGTTCGACCTGGGTAATTCGTCCGACGCCTTCCTGATCCTGCGGGCCAAGGAGCGCGGGTTGAGCATCGTCGGCGTGTTGGGGATGCTGGTCACTTTCAACATCGTCTACACCCTGCTCTCCACCCCCGCCGGCTCCCTCTCCGACCGAATCGGACGGCGGCGGATTATCGTCACTGGGTGGCTCGTCTACGCCGTCATCTACCTGGGGGTGGCCCTGGCTCGCACGGGCTGGCACGTCTGGCTGCTGTACGCCCTCTACGGCATCTACTACGGCCTGGCCTATGGCACCACCAAGGCGATGGTCGCCGACATTGTGCCGACCCACCTCCGGGGAACCGCCTACGGCACCTACAACGCCGTACTGGGCATCCTGGACCTGCCCGCTTCTCTCATCGCCGGGGTGCTGTGGCAAGGAGTGGGAGCCTGGGCGGGATTTGGCCCCTCGGCCCCCTTCCTCTTTGGCGCGGCGCTGGCTCTGGTGGCGGCGGTGCTGATGGCGACGGTATTCAAATGACACGCGCGGACACACTCCTGACGAACGGCTCCATCTACACGATGGACCCGACTCGCCCCCGCGCTTCGGCGGTGGCGATCCGCGCAGGACGCATCCTGGCGGTGGGCGGGGAGGAGCTGAGAGAGCTCATCGGGCACGGGACCCGTGTGATGGATGTGGAGGGGCGCTGTGTGATCCCTGGCCTGGCCGACAGCCACATTCATCTCGCCTGGTACGGTGTGGGCCTCCGGCACATCCCCCTGGTCGGCACCCGCTCCCTGGAGGAACTGCTGGCGCTGGTGGCGGAGCGGGCCAATATGACGGCCCCTGGCGAGTGGATCCAGGGACGGGGATGGGACCAGGAACAATGGCCCGACCGTCGTTTTCCCTCCGCTGCCGACCTGGACCGGGTAGCGCCGCGCCACGCGGTGGTGCTGACGGCCAAGAGCGGGCACGCGTTGGTCGCCAACTCGCTGGCTCTGGAACGGGCCGGGATCACCGCCACCACGCCCGACCCGCAGGGCGGCCACTTTGAGCGCGGGCCGGACGGTCATCCCACCGGGCTGGCTCTGGAAAAGGCGATGGACAAGATCAAGGCGGCGATTCCCCAGCCCGACGCGGCCGCGATCGCAGCCGCGCTCCCCGCCGCCTTTGAGCGGGCCTGGCAGGTGGGGCTGACAGCGGTGCATGATATGGCCTCTCCCACGGAAGATGAGGTCGCCGTCCTTGACGCCTACCGACAGCTCCATGCACGGGGGGAGCTGGGGCTGCGCGTGGTGCGGTATCTCTCTGCCGCTGCCCTAGACCGCGGGCGACCGGACATCCCAAGTGATGACTGGCTGCGCATCGGCGGCATCAAGCTTTTCGCCGACGGCGCGCTGGGTCCACGCACCGCCGCGATGTTGGAGCCGTACGTTGGCGAGCCGGACAATCTGGGCATAATGACCATCACGCGGGCCCGGCTGGCGGAGGTGGCCCGCCAGGCCGCTGGAGCTGGCCTTCCCCTCGCCGTCCACGCCATCGGCGACCGGGCGAACCGACTGGTGCTAGACGTGCTGGCCGAGGCGGGGCCAACCCCGCCCAAGCGTCACCGCATCGAGCACGTCCAATGCCTCCACCCCGACGATGTGGGACGCTTGGCCGCGCTGGGAGTGGTCGCTTCGATGCAGCCCATCCACGCCACGCAGGATGCGCCAATGGCCGACCGGTACTGGGGCGCGCGCACCGCCACTGCCTACGCCTGGCGGAGCCTGCTGGACGCCGGGACGGTGCTATCCTTTGGGTCGGACTGCCCGGTGGAGGACATGAACCCTCTGCTGGGCATCCACGCCGCCGTCACCCGGGCCTGCCCCGGCGGTTACGGTGGCGCGGAGGGCTGGCATCCCGAGCAGCGGTTGACGGTGGCGGAGGCGGTGCGAGCCTACACGTGGGGAGCGGCCTACGCGGCGGGGATGGAGGACCGGCTGGGCTCGCTGACACCGGGAAAGTGGGCCGATCTGGTGGTGCTGGAGCGGGACATCTTTGCCTGCGACGCGGCAGCCATCGCCGAGACGCGGGTCACAAGGACGATGATTGGGGGGGAGGTCCGAGGTCCGAGGTCTGAAACCTGAGGTTGCGCTACCCCAGCACCCGCTCGTCTCCCACTCGCCGCGTGACGCCCTCCTCGTCCAGGTGCTCCAGCAGCCCCTGAGCATACTTGCGACTGGTGCGGAACAGATCGCGGGCCTGGGCCAGGGTGATACTTCCCTGCCGCTCGATGTGGGCGCGAATGCGGCGCACCATCTCCTCATACGTGGCGGGGAGAAAGAGAACGTCGGCCGAGACCTGCACCAGATCGCCGCGGGCCAGGAGCACCGCCAGCACTGGTTCGCCGACGGCTGCCACACTCTCCTTGTAGGACGGCGGGGTGTAGGGAGCGCGTCGGAAGCGTGCCAGCAGCCCGTCCACCGCCTGTTGCTGAGCAGGGCTAAAGCGCACCTCGTGCTCCGGCAGGCGGACCGTGATTCCTTCATCGACCAGCAGGCCCTCTGCGGCGGCCCGGACCCGCAGGCCGTTAAAGACGCGGGGGGCCAGCCGCAGCGCGCTGCGGAGCTCTTCCCGCCCCATACCGGCCCGCAGCGGGTAGCGGTGGTGGAAGGCCGCCAGTTCCTGCTGCATTCGGCCCGTCGTCGCCGACCACCAGCCCCGTGACGCCACCAGGCTGCTATGCTTGGCGGTCGCGCCTGCGCCCAACACCACGACGTCCCCGCCGGTCAGCAGCTCCTCCAGTGCCGGCTGCGCCGCGTCGCCCAGGCCAGAACGCTCCAGTAATTCGCCCACCACTTGGGGTCCGCGCCGCTCCAACGCCTGCAAAAGCACCTCGGCCGGAGTTCCACGGGCCAGCGTCTCCAGACGTTCGATGATCTGCGGCCGAAAGCGGCGGTGCTTGCGCCCGGGATTCGGGTCTACCACCCGCCCCCCGCCGACGGTGGCTGCCGGCGAGGGCAAGCGCACGATGAACCGCTCTCCCCGCACCAGCGGGAGCGGCTCGCTCAACTCGAGCTGCAACCAACCCGATTCACCGGGAGGCAGCGCGTCCTGCCCCAGCAGGCGGACCCGCGCCATCACCTCGGCCGAACCGCAAAAGAACTTGAGGCGCGCGTTGTGCTTTAGAGGGAAAGGGGCGTCGGACAAATAGTCCAATCGCACGTCCACGAGGAGCGTGGGGCGCAGCCAGCCGGGCAGTGTCACCAGACTTCCCCGCGCCAGGTCGCTCTTGGACACGCCGGAGAGATTGACCGCCACGCGGCTGCCGGGGACCGCACGATCGATCTTGGTCTTGTGAGTCTGGAGACCGCGGATACGTGCCCGCAGTTCCTGGGGCAACACCGTCACCTCTTGCCCGACCTCCAGCGTGCCGTCCAGCAGCGTGCCGGTGACGACAGTGCCAAAGCCACTGATCGTAAAGACCCGGTCCACCCACAGCCGGGGCCGGCCTCGGTCGGGGCGCGGTTCCACGCGCTCCAGCACCTCCTGGAGCATCGCCACCAGCTCCTCCAGTCCCTGACCGGTGCGTGCCGACACTCGGACGACGGGCGCGCCCTCCAACGCCGTCCCCGCCAGTACCTCCAGTACGTCGGCCTCGACCAGTTCCAGCCACTCTGGATCCTCCACCAGATCGGTCTTGGTCAGGACGACGATGCCGTTCTCGACCGCCAGCAGGTCGAGGATCGCCAGGTGCTCGCGGGTCTGGGGCATCACTCCTTCGTCGGCGGCGACGACAAAGATGGCAGCGTCGATCCCGCCCACGCCGGCGAGCATGTTCTCGATAAAGTCCCGATGCCCCGGCACGTCCACGATACCCACAGCTTCGCCGTTGGGCAGGGTGAGCCAGGCAAAGCCCAGGTCGATGGTCATCTCCCGCTCCCGCTCCTCCCGCAGGCGGTCGGGGTTGATACCGGTGAGAGCCGCCACCAGGGTGGATTTGCCGTGGTCTACGTGACCGGCGGTCCCGACGACGTGCATGGCTACAGCCCCTTGGGCGATTGTTCCCGCAGTTCGGTCAGCCGCTGGTCGACCTCGGTGGTGTGCGCCTCGTACCCGTCCTGTGCTACTTCAAGCGTTCGCGAGGCATCCGCCCGCCGGGCCTCCCAGAGCGCGCTCAACTGGGCGTGGTGGAGCTTGACGAAAGGAGAAAGCACATTCAGGCGCCGCTCGTGCTGCTCGTTGGTACGGTCCTGCTGCCGCCACCGCTCCTCAATGCTGACCTCCCATTTACGGCGGTTCTTCTCCTGCCCAGTCTGCCATTCCTCCCATTGCCGCTTGAACCGTTCCTCTGCCAGCCGCTGCATCTCGGAGACCTCGTTCTGCTGGGTTTCCAGGCGTGCCTGGAACGTTTCCAGCCGCTTCATCGCCTCACGGACGTCGCGATAGTCCTCCAGGAACCGCTGCCGTTCCTCGCGCAGTCGCTCCACCTCAGCGCGAATCTCGGCAGCCTGGTCGGACCACTTTTTGACGTCCTGGTTGCGACGAAAATCGGCCACCCGCAGTTCTTCGATAGTCTTGTCGAACGCCTTGACCGTTTTCAGCCCCTCATCAACACGCATCTGTTGCTTGCGGATAGCCTCTTCCAGGAGCGGCAGTTTGGCGTTGAAGGATTCAAGCCGCTGGCGCGATTCCAGCGCGTCCTTCTCCAGGTCGGTGATTCGCTGGTGGTCGGCTCGCCGCTGCTCCTCGATGTATGTCACTGCTTGCAGCCGGCCCTCGACCTGCTTGTCCAGGTCGGAGAGCTCGAGCTCTAGCTGTTGCACAGTCTCGTTGAGCCGTCGCGTCTCTGCCTGCATCACCCCCAGGCCCTCCTCCATCCGCGGGACGGCGCGTGCCTCCTCAGCGATGTGGGCGATCTCGTCCCGGATAGCGCCGACCTCCAACTGGCGCGTCCGTTCCGCCTCACGCTGCTCTTTGCGCCGCTGCCCGTCCCGCTGGTCCAACATTCGGGCCACATCGGCCTTGGTCTGCTCCACGGTCTGGGCAAACGCGGTGACCTGTTCCAGCAGCGCTTCGAGGCTGGCGACGGTCTTTTGGAGTGTCGTCAGTTGTTCTTCCTGCTGGGCGAGCTGGGCCGCCTGGCCTTCCAGCCGTTCCTGGAGCGTGGCGATCAGTGTTTTGTCCTTCCGCCGCTCCTCGTCCAACCACTTGAGCATCTGGCTGGTCTGGGTCAGATCCATCGTCATCGGGAACCCCCTCTCTCAACCATTGGCGAACTGGTCAGGTTGGCCCTCCCCGACCTCCCCTCCCGTGTAAGGGGAGGAAACGCGGCGGCTTGCGGGCAGCAAAGTCGCCTGCGGGGCCCTCAGCTTTTCCTCTCCCATTTGCGGTAACCGGGAAGATGGGCCGAGCAGTTACAGCGCCGTCATTATAACATAATCCACCACCGGGGCAACGGTTGCAGTGGGAAGCTACCGCTGCTATAATGCCGCTATGAAATGCCTTGTTGCCTACAATCCCACCGCCGGCCCGTGGGACATGAAGCGCGAGTTGAAGCGCGTGCGCCGGGAGTTGACCCGGCGTGGCTGCGCGGTGGAGATGGAGACGACTCACCAGCCCGGCGATACGACCGGACTGGCCCGGCAGGCCGCCCGGGCCGGTATGGACGTGTTTTGGGTAGCCGGGGGGGACGGCACCGTCAATGAAGCGGTCAACGGTCTGGTGGGGTCGCGGACGGCGCTGGGGACACTGCCGGTGGGGACCGGCAATATCTGGGCCCGGCAGCTTCACCTGCCGGGCGCTAGTTTCCCCCATCCCTTTCATCTCCAGGAAGCAGCAATCGCCCAGATCGAGGGCCGGGTGCGAGCTGTCGACACAGGCCAGGTCAATGGTCGGTACTTTTTGCTGTGGGCTGGCATCGGTTTCGACGCCGAAGTGACGCACGAACTGGAACCGAGGGACCGGGCGACAAAGCGACTGGGGCCGCTGCCGTATGCCATCGCCGCCGTGACGTTGGCGCGCGAGTTCTCTGGCCTGCGGACCCATATGGTCGTGGACGGGCGCATCGTCCGCGGGCGAACCATCCTCGTCATCGTCAGCAATACCCAGATGTACGCCTACTTCCAGATGTCCCGCCAAGCCCGGCTGGACGACGGCCTGCTGGATGTCTTTGTCTTCAAGGGGCTGGGTCTCGCCTACATCCTCCGCCACGCAGCCAAGCTCTTTAGTGGGCGTCACCTGCAAGACCCCCGCGTTGTGCAGTTGCAGGGAAAGGAAATCACCACCTGGACCGAGGGGCCAGCAGCGGTGCAGGTGGACGGCGATCCTTTTGGAACGACGCCAGCGAGCATCCGCGTGGTCCCGCGGTCCCTTCGCATCCTCGTCCCAGACCAAGCGCCCAAGAGCCTTTTTGTGAGGGGGGCATTATGAATTACGTCTTGCTTTTGCTCATCTTCATTCCCATTGCCCTTTTCTCCCGCTATCTGGGGGGAAGCGCATCGTTGACCTTTGTGGCAGCGGGGCTGGGGATCATCCCTCTGGCAGCGCTGATGGGCCAGGCGACCGAAGCGTTGGCCGAGCGGGTGGGCCACCGCTGGGGCAGCTTTCTCAACGGGACATTGGGCAACGCAGCCGAGCTGATCATCACCTTCTTTGCCATCCGCGCCGGTCTCTTGGAATTGGTCAAGGCATCCATCACCGGCTCCATCCTGGGCAACCTGCTGCTGGTGTTGGGGGGCAGCTTTTTGGTGGGCGGCCTGCGCCACGGGGTGCAAAAGTTCAACCGCAGTGACGCCGGCCTGAACGCGACAATGCTCTTTCTCTCCGTCATTGCGCTGGGCATCCCCTCTCTCTTCAGTCACGCCATCGAGGCCACCAACCATGACGCGGTGGAATACCTGAGCCTGGGCGTGGCGGGGATGATGATCCTGGTCTATGGATTGAGCCAGGTGTATCTCTTTAGCAACGGCGCTGGCCAGCCGCTCCCCCGATCCGTGCATACCGGCCCCGTCTGGTCCCTGACCAAAGCGATCTCACTCCTCCTGGCTGCCACCGCTTTCACCGCCTGGATGAGCGAGGTGTTGGTCAGCGCCGTCGAGCCGGTGCTGGAGCACCTGGGCTGGACCGAGTTCTTTATCGGCGTCGTGATCATCCCTCTCGTGGGCAACGCCGCCGAGCACCTGGTGGCGGTGCAGGCCGCCGCCAAGGACAGGATGAACCTGAGCCTGGGCATCTCGGTGGGGTCAGGGCTACAGGTGGCTCTTTTCGTCGCCCCGGTTCTCGTCTTTTTGAGCCTGGTGATGGGCAACCCGCTGACGCTGGTCTTTAACCCCTTTGAACTGGCCGCCCTGGGAGCGGCCTCCGTCATCGCCGGGCTGGCGGCGCTGGACGGTGAGTCGAATTGGATGGAGGGTGTCCAACTGCTCGTCGTCTACCTCATCCTGGCGATGGCCTTTTTCTTTTTGCCTGTGGGGTAGAGGCACAGCAAGGCTTGTCCCTACTTGCCGCACCGGGCGGGGCGTGTTATAATGTCTCCCGCTATATGGGGCCCAGAGGAAAGCAATCTCCACCCCGATGAGAGGAACGCAGAGGAATGGATGTCTATCTGAATATCGTGCAGATTATCTTGGGTGTGGCGATGATCGTCATCATCCTGATGCAGACCCACAGGAGCGACGCTGGCTCCATCTTTGGCGGAGCGGGCACCACGGTCCATCACACGCGGCGGGGGGTCGAGCGCACGCTCTTTATCACCACCATCGCGCTCTCGATCATCTTTTTCCTGATCGTCATCATCAGCGCTATCGTGGTCGGGACGGCTGGCTGATCCGGGGAGCGCGGGCTCCGGAGACGGATGTCCCCGGGGCCTTTTTTCGTGCCCAGTGCCTGGGGAGGACCTATGTCGCGCACTGTTCGCTGGCAAGTGTTGCTCATCGGCGCAGGGATGGCGCTGGTAGCAACGCTTCTGGCCTACCTAGCTCTCACTTACAGCGTCACGGACATCCCTACAGTCGGCGGGACCTATGTGGAGGGGGTGGCAGGAGTGCCCCACGCCATCAACCCTCTCCTCTCTGCCTACAACGACGCGGACCAGGACCTGTGTGCGCTGGTCTTTAATGGGCTGACCCGCTTCAACAGCCAGGGGGAGGTGGTACCTGACCTGGCGGAGGATATGCCCGAAGTCTCGGACGATGGGCTGACGTATCTCTTTCGCCTCAGGACCGACGTGCGTTGGCAGGACGGCACGCCCCTTACCGCCGACGATGTCATCTTTACCATCGGCCTCTTGCAGGACCCCGACTACCCCGGCCCCCCAGATATCGGCGAGCTATGGCGCACGGTGCAGGTGGAGAAAGAGGACAGGCATACTGTCAGCTTTACCCTCTCCGAGCCCTTCGCCCTGCTCCTGGACTATACAACGATAGGGATTCTGCCCGCACATTTGCTGGAGGACGTCAGCGCCGCCGAGTTGCCGGGGCTGGACTTTAACCTCAGCCCGGTAGGGACCGGACCATTTCAGATCGAAGAGGTCACGGCGGAGGGAGGAGAGATCACATCCGTCCTCTTGCAGCGCAACCCGCACTATTACGGTGCGGGGCCACTGCTGGAGCATATCCGCTTCCGCTTTTATCCCACAGCCCAGAGTGCATTCCGCGCCTATCTCGATGGGGAGGTGGAAGGGGTGGGCCAAATAGTGCTGGATGACCTACCCCGCGCCCGCGAGGAGACGGAGAGGGGATTACAACTCTACAGCGCGCAGATGGCCCGCTACTCACTCATCTTTCTCAACCTGGCCCGCGCGGACGAACTGCCCTTTTTCCAGGATGTGGAGGTGCGCCAGGCGCTGCTCTATGGACTGGACCGCGAGGGGCTGGTGGAACAACTACTGGATGGGCAGGGGATCGTGGCCCATAGCCCCATCGTCGCCTCTACCTGGGCCTATGACGAGGACGTGCCTCACTACCCTTACGACCCCGAACAGGCAGAGACGCTGTTGGACCAGGCCGGATGGTGGTACTCTCACGCCACCCTCCGCCGCGAAAAGGGGGAACAACCGCTGGCGTTTACCCTGCTGGCCTCTACGGACCCGCTCCAGGCTGCCGTGGCAGAGGAGGTGGCCCGCCAGTGGAACGAACTGGGGTTGGAGGTCACAGTGGTTCTCTCCTCACCGCTGGACGTGCGGGATGCCCTGGAACGGCGGGACTATCAGGCCGCGCTAGTGGAGTTGGCTCTGCCGGGCGATCCCGACCCCTATCCTCTGTGGCACCAGACTCAGATCACCAGGGGACAGAACTATGCCGGGCTGGACGACCGGCAGATGAGCGAGATCATCGAGGCGGCGCGGATCACCGTGGACCGCTCGCAGCGGCTGGAACTTTACCGCCAGTTCCAAGAGCTGTTTGCGGAGCAGGTGCCT
>JAOZPF010000137.1:0-2383 GCA_029932895.1 Anaerolineae bacterium
TCATCGGCAGGCGGGGATGAAGCATGGTGACGTTCATCCCCCGCGCCCGCAGCGGGTCGTAGAGGCTCAGCGCATAGCGCAAGAGGCCGGTCATGCGCCGGTCGGGTTTGACCACCAGGCCGATCTCTACCACGCCTCTCTCCGTATCAGCATATCCAGCATCGGTCTGCTCCAGGCGACAAAGTCGGCCAACAGATATAACGGGGTCAATAACACCTGCCGCCAGCCAATCAGCGCCCCCCGATACAGGTGGGCAAATCCAGCATAACGCATTCTAGCCAGAAAGGCGTGTGCGAACAAGAGCACCCAAATCACCAGCGGCAACGGCCCAGCTATGATACCGACAAAGGGCAACAGGAGCATCGTCAGGCCGACCAACGACGTCCTGAGCGCGGCCCTTATCTCGGCACGTGCACCAAAGCGCGGCCCGTGCACTATCAGGTTGCGTACCCAGCGGGACTGTTTGCGCCAATAGGAGACGAGAGCCGTCTGATAGCGCGTCTGGATCTCGCTATCGCGCAGGTAGCAGATATGGTATCCCCCTGCGACCAACTTCTTGCCCATATAATAGTCGGTGCCGGTCCGCACTGGGGGGTCGAACCCGCCGATGCCAGCCAGAGTTTCCCGGCGCAGGGCACAGTTGCGACCAAGGATCGAGTTGGCGTGCTCGCCCATTCGCGCTCCCGAAACAAGGTCAGCGCACCACTGGTGCATGACGAAAGGATTATCCATCTGTCCATCGAGAGGCCGATAACTGCCAGTCGCTACCTCCTCTCCCTCCAGCAACAGCGGAGCCAGAGTGCGCCCGAACACCTCGTCATCCAGCAGGCAGTCGGCATCGGTGAGGAATATTATGGTGCCACTTGCCCGCTCCAGAGAGCGACGCAGCGCACCTTGCTTTCCCTCTCCCGGCTGTTGCTCCAGCACGACTACCTGCTCGCCGCTGTACCGCCGCGCCAGCTCTAGCGTGCCATCATCCCCACCGGCGCACAGGATCAACTCCCTGTTCGGATATCGCAGTCGTAAAAAGGACTCGATGTGCGCACTGATGCCCTCCGCCTCATTCCAGGCCGCCACCAGTACACTCACCAACGGGCCATCCTCCGGCAGGCGAGGCGGTGGCACGCGCCCCTTTCGCAGCCGCGCGACCAAATGCCGGTCGCGCTGCCATAGAAATAGATTCTCCAACAGAACAACGAGCAAACCGACAGCGACCAGCCAAGCCCACATCACTACTTCCACCACAACTCGGGAACGCAGAGAGCAGCCCACTCTGTCCCCTTGCGCCAGCGGTACATCATCTCTCCATCACAAACCAGCTCGACGGCGTTCTCATCCTCCCGATACCGGCAGCGACGACCGCGGAGCGTGCTCTCGAACTCGGCCTCTGCACCGCTGACCGTCACTTGCCTCTTCAGGCTCACCGCTGGCAGCTCCTGCGCGAGGTAGCGAAAAGCCATCCCGTTCCATCCCGCCACCGCCAGGAGATCGCGGAACTCGGGCACCGGCCCTGGATTGCGCTGCGTGATCTGGGAGGCAAAACCGCGGGCGGTGCGAAAACCACCCGGCGGCTCCTGCCCGCGCAGCAACCAGGCCAGCGTCGGTTCTGGGTCGGCACCAAGGCCATGGGGCCGGAGCAGCGCCATCGCCCGCAAGACGTCACCCACAGCGGCGACCCACTGCGGGTAGCGGTTGACCCGTCCGCGCGGATAGACCACCTGGGGGAAGCTGCCATCATCGTAACGGTGGCGCAGCACGAAACCCATCGCCCGTCGGGCAGCGTCGAGATAGCGTTCGTCGTTGCCCCATTCGTACCCCGCCACCAGCCCCGGCACACAGCGGGCGATGTAGTAGGGAAAGAACCAGGGCGTCATCCGGCCCCGCTCACCGTATTGGTAAATCGCCCCGTCCAGCTCTCCCCCTTGCACCTGGTGGGCCAGGACTGCGTCGAGGGTTGGTAGGGCGTACAGCTCTGCCCATTTTGCGTCGCCGGTGAGGTGGGCCATGGCCAACAGCGCCTCGACCAGAGTGGCCGCCTTGTTAGGCACAAACGAGGGTATAACCGGGTGGTCGCGGAAAGAGCGACCGTCCGCATCCCACAGCCGCCGCAGATAGTAACCGCTGATGTTCCGCTCCGCCGCCTCCAGATAGGGTTCCCAGTTAGCCGCGCCGGCCCCACGCAGCGCACCCGCCAAGCGGCAGAGAGCGAGGTCACAGGCCGCCTCGTGGGGCGTGCCGCCAGTGTGGGGATTGAGTTCAAAGCACGAGTTGCGAAAGTTGCCGCTGGGCAATTGCCCGCGCAGCAGGTCGTCCCCCGCCCGCTGCGCCTTGGTCAGCCAGCGCTCGCCCCGGGTCTTGGCATAAAGGCTCAGGTAGCCGAGGT
>JAOZPF010000137.1:2393-7684 GCA_029932895.1 Anaerolineae bacterium
GAGGATGATGCCCTCATATCGCCAGTCCAGCCCCGCGCCGGTGAACTGGAGCGAGTTCTGCCACCAGTGGGCCACCGGGCCAGTATAGCCATTGGGGCCACGTATCGTCTCCAGCCAAGCGTCGAGCCGGAGCACAACGCCCGCGATGTCGCTCACGCCCCTGCCCTCCGCGCCACCATAACCGCCAGTGGCGCCAGCATCGCCCCCCAGCCCCGCGTCACGTAACTGGCTCGCATCTGGAAGAGAGCACGATCGGTCAGGTCGGGGCGACCCAGCCAGGCTGGCAGACGGCTGATGTACCCCCACGCGATGCTGGCAGGGCCGTGAAAGCCGTACACCATCTCCACCCGCAAACCGACCCGGCGCAACCACCCTCTGACTCGCCAGAGCCGCGCCAGTCTATCCTCTCGCTCTCTCCACTCTGGCAACGCGGCAGCGGTCAGCCCGGCAGCGATGACGTATAACCGCGCATCGGGCGCGAGCGCCGCCCGCAGCGCTGTGCCCATTGCCGCTACATCCCCCGTTGGTGACGCTGCCCAGACCGCCCATTCGACCCTGGCCCCCCTCTCCTCGACCACCTCCAACCCCCGCATACGCCGCCCCAACTCACGGACGTAGAACGGACTGTTAGCCAAAATAGCCACTCTGCCTCCCGCGCGATGGGCCTCCACAGCGCAGAGATCGAAAACGTGCTGAAACTCGAGGCTGGGCCATCCCACCTGGGTAAAGTCACCGTCCACCGGCCAGTGCCTCCTCGTAGATTTCGACCAAGCGGGGAATGACCACCGACCAGTCATATTGGGCCTCTACCTTGGCCCTTCCCCGTTCGCCCATCTCCCGCCGCCGTTCGGGATCATCCACCAGAGAGCGGATACTTCCCGCCAGCCCTTCCACATCCCCCGGCTGCACCAGCAGCCCGTCCACGCCATCGCTGACCACCGAGCGGACACCGGGCAGGTCGCTGGCGATCACCGGCTTACCGCAGGCCATTGCCTCCAACAGCACCACGCCGAACGCCTCCCCCATCGTCACCGAGGGGAGCGCCAACAGGTCGCCAAGAGCATAGTGGGCCGCCAATTCCTCGTCCGGGACTCGCCCGCAGAACACTGCCCGTTCCCCCAGCCCTAGTTCCGCAGCCTGTGCCTGATACGCCACCCGCAGGTTTCCCTCTCCCACCAGCAACAGCCGGACGTCCGGCAGATTGGCGACCGCCCGCAGTAACAGGCTCACCCCCTTGAAATAGTGAGCTTGGTCCAGTGCACCGACGAACAGCACCACCCGCTCCTCTGCCCCCAGGCCGTATCGCCGACGCAGGCTGGCCCCATCCAGCCCGGGGTGGAAGCGTGTCCCGTCCACCCCGTTCGGCACCTCTACGACCAGACCCTGCCGAACAAACTCGGCCAGCCGTGAGGCACGGGCGTAATCGAGTGAGGTAGCAATGATCCCCGCCGCCCCCCACAAAACACGGCGGCCAATCAGCCAATGGTGCAGCCGCTCAGGAAAGCGGAGCAGCCCCCGAAAAAGGACATCCTGGTGGTACGTCGCCACATAGGGGAACCTCCTGCCCAGCGATCCGAGCCAGACCATCTCGGCCCCAAAGTAGAACGGATAGTGAAGGTGAACCAGGTCGAACTCGTGTAATTGGAGCAGGCCGGGCAGAAACGGCGCGTTGCCAAGACGGAAAAGGACCGGCAGGCGACGGATGGTCAGCTCCGGCGGGTCACGATAATCGCCCAGCGGACAAGCTGCGGTAAAGACAGTGACCTGGTGACCCAACCGCGCCAGGCCCAGCGCGTTATGGTAACAAACCACACCTGTACCCGTGTAATGGGGAGGAAACGTAGCTGTCACGTGAGCGATACGCATCCCTCTCACCACCGCACCAGTAGTAGCACCAGCCGGTGCAGCAACAGGAAAAGCGGATCGAACAACAGGTGGGCCAGACGGGGCACAACGCCATCTCCCGTTTGCTCAAAAGCCAGGCGATGAGTGAGCGCCGCGAGGAGGTCGTGGTCACGGACCCGACGCAGACTTTGGGTCTGCCGTCGCTTTTCCATAATCCCGCGCCAGTGGCGAACGACCCAGACATAAGCGCGCAACTTGGTCACCAGGCGGTGCCGCTCGCGCAGAAGGACAAAACCCCATGTAACCGCTTCGCTCAGTAACAACGATGGCACAAGAAGCGCCAAGGTCCCCCAGCGCAGGTTCTTGAGCAACATCAGATACCTGTTGCGCTCCTGGAGATACGTCTTTTGCGGTCCAAAACGCAGGCCATAATCGTGATAGACAACCGAGGCGGGCACGCAGAGGCAGTGATATCCAGCCAACCGGGCGCGCAGGGAGAGGTCTGTGTCCTCCATATACAGAAAGAACGACTCGTCAAATCCCCCCAGCGCTTCGAATACCTCCCTGCGCGCCGCAAATGCCGCCCCCGAGATGGCAGACACCTCTGCGGTGGCACGAAAGGTCTTCCGCTTCGCCCCCATGCCCCGGCACAACGTGAGCCCCGTGAAATGCACGTCGTTGCCGCAAGTGTTCACCCGCTCCGGGTCGCCCAGTAAGAGGATCTTGGAGGTCACCAGCGCTGCCTGGGGGTCCGCGTTGAGAGCAGCAAGCAGGGGCTCGAGCCAGCCAGGCTCCACAACCGTATCTGGGTTCAGGAAAGCTAGATACGCCCCCCGCGCCTGCCTGGCTCCCAGATTGCTGGCCCGACCGAACCCCTCGTTCACCTCATTCCGAATCACTCGTATCTGGGGAAAGAGCTGCTCCACGACCTCGGCGCTGCCATCCGTCGAACAATTGTCCACCAGGATGACTTCGTCCTCTCCTCCCCCCCTCTCTAGCAGCGAGCGCAGGCATCCTTCAAGGTACCCGCGCCCATTGTGGTTGACAACGATCACGCTCGCCCTAGGCATTGTCCCTCAAAGAGTGATCGACATTCTCCTTGGACTGCACCAGGTCCAATAACATGCCGCGCACCGAATGGAGGATGATCGCGGCGAACAGGCTCAAGCTACCCAAAATGGATAACAGTATGCTGATCAAGGTGTAACCCACAGCCAACATCTGCGTCCTGCGGTAGATATCTACCACTAACGCTCCCCACCCCACACCAATCAGCAACAACAACACCCCCGGCACGCCGAAGAAGAACAGTGGTCGGTACTGCCCGATCAACCGCAACAACCCGTTCAGCACCATCATGCCATGGGCAATCACGGGCCGCTTGGGCCGGTCCTGGTAGCGGATGGTGATGGGAACCTCCACCAATCTCAGGTCGCGCTCATGGGCCATGAACTGCATCTCCGATTCCACGGAAAAGCCATCCGATTGAAAGTTTAGCGCCTGCACAGCGCGGGAGGAAAAGGCCCGGAACCCGCTCTGGGAGTCGGTGACAGAGACACCGGACAACACGTTGGTCAGAAAAGTAAATATCCGGTGCCCCCAGACCCGGTGGCGCGGCACGGCGCTCCTGTTCTCCAGGTAACGGGAGCCAACGGTGATATCCGCTTCGCCCCGCAGCACCGGCGCGACGACGTCGAGCATCTCCTCGACGCGGTGTTGTCCATCCGCGTCCATCACGACAACAGCCTTCGGGTTCAACTCTCTGGCCTGGCAAAGTCCTGTGTTCAGCGCCACGCCTTTGCCCCGGTTCTTGGAATGGCGCACCACCACCGCCCCCGCGGCGTCAGCAACCGCGGCGGTATCGTCCGTCGAGCCATCGTCCACCACGATCACGGTGCCGGCGTACTGGCGCGCTTTCAGCACCACGCTGCCGATAAAGCGCTCTTCGTTGTAGGCGGGGACGACCACGACAATTTTTCCCCTGGTAGCTGGATCAATGACAACAGATGATTCGCCCGTATCAACCACTCGCTTCCCCTAAACAAAATCAAGTCATCCAATGGATAATCATAACCCATGTTCACAATCATGGCAAACCGGCGAGCCCCGAGCACGGCCCGCCCCTACTCCTCGGGCCCGCCGAGACCGCTCTCGACTAACGGCCGATGCAGTCCCCGTACAAAGGCGCGCGCCAACTTCAGCAGGTGAAGCAGACGATGGAGAAATAGCCTCCCCTCGCTTTCGAGACCATATCGCGTCGCCAGCCATTCCCGATCCGGGAACAGGATGCGGCCCACCATCCGCACTGCGTCCCACACGCGGTCCACTAAAAGCGTAAAGAGAAGCATTCGCCGCACACCGCTCGTCCCCCGGCCCGGCTTTGCCAGCGGCCCACTACACTCCACCGGAGCCAGCCGGCGCAGCAACCCCAGTCGCAGTGTGGAGGGCCTGAGCTCCTCCAGGACATCCGGCGGGACCGGGGTTTCCAGCAAGCGGCAGGCCGTCAGCAGACCGTAAGCAACCGGTGTCCGCACTCCAAACTGCTCGACCCGCTCGGTGAATGACGCCCAGGAAAAATCGGCCCCTGCGTGGGCTACCACCCGGTCGATGTCCACGTAACCGCCAAGTGTCCAATTATAGCCATGCTGCACAGCAGGGTGAAGGCAGAGGTGAATGATCGTGTCGGCCACCGAGAGTTGGAGCGCCTTCACCCCCTCCACAGCCAGCGGACGCGCCTTCTCCCACAAGGATTCGACATCCATCCTCGTTGCATAGCGGTACCAATCTATGCCGATGGGGTGGTGCTGTACATCCAAACAGACCGTTCTCCGACCATCGGGACGAACCCACGCCACTCCCCCCCCGAACCGTTGCTGGAAGGCCAGCAGATAGGGAGAGGTGACGGAAGAAAGTACAAAGCCCAGCCGCTTGAGCGCGCCGTTCATCAGTTCCACCTGCTCCCGCCTTACCATCAGGTCCAGGTCCGCCATCTGGCGCAGGGCCGGGCTGGCATATACCGTCCACGCCAGCGCTCCGCCCTTGAGCACAATTACTTCCACGCCCTCCTGATGCAGCGCTATCGTGACCTCTTGCAACTCGGCACGTAACCATTCGTTGCGCAACATATTGAGGTAGTAGCCCCTCTGCAGCTCGCGCAGAGCACGCGCAGGGATCAGGCGTGAGTCCAACTCCTTCAGCCGCTGGTACAAAAGGGGGAACAGGTTGCGGTATTCGCCAAAGGCCAACAACCTTTGCCAATCGACCCCCGCGTGCAGGAGGTCCTCGATTTTGGCGCGCTCTTCCGTCCCCAAGTGATGGTGCAGGCAGAGCAAAAGCAGCCGTATCGCTCTCTCCTCCTCGTTCATCCCCCGTCCCATTCTCCCCATTATATTCCCATTCGCCGCTCGAACAACCCGCTCGCCCGAGTTGGGTGTGTTTCGGCTTGT
>JAOZPF010000138.1 GCA_029932895.1 Anaerolineae bacterium
TTCTTCTAGCTTCTCCAGATCAACCGGTTTCCATAACTGGTAGAGCAGGGGATAGACGGAAACATACTTCATCTCCAGGACAGTCGTGCCTACCTGGATTATACACCAATTCCAGCTCTGTGTCTGGCGTCTGGAGTATTCAGTTGTCAAGGTGCAGAGATCGTTGAGTTGTGTCACTGCAAAAGTCGAGTTCCTCCTCTCAGTTTGATCTGTCCCTGCTCCCCAGCATCCACACCGTCCCGCCGACAGCCAGCGAGCCCATCCCCAGCCAAAAGAGCAGAGCCAATGGCAGGGGAGGATGGGCGTGGCGGTAGAGGCGGGCGTACTCTGGCCCGGCGCGGCCCATTGTGTAAAACTCGGCATACAGTTCCCAGCCCGCCAGCCAGGCCAGTATGCCGATGAGCAGCCGCAGCGTGCGGGGCGTGTCCTGGCGTCGCCGACCGGTCAGCCATAGGGCGAGACCGTGCAGCAACGCCAGCGGCAGGGTTTCCAGGTGACCCAGCTCGTGCCAATAGTTCAGGCGTTATCCCGCCTGGCGCGGGATGCCGCGTCGTAGGTGGAGATTGACCAGGCCGGGGTGCGGCAGGGGCACTCCTCCGGCCTTGACCCAGTGCCACGTCCGCCCGACCGCTATTTCAGCGGGCAGACCTACCAGGAGCGCACCTCGAGTGGCTGTTCCTCACTCACTGTTCCTCTCCTACCCCAGGTCCATCCGCCGCAGGAGCTGAGCGTTGACCGCCACAATGACAGTGCTCAGTGACATCAACAGCGCCCCCACCGCCGGCGAAAGCAGAATCCCCACCGAGGCCAGCACCCCCGCCGCCAGTGGCAGGGCGACCACGTTGTACCCCGTGGCCCAGATCAGATTCTGCACCATCTTTTTGTAGGTCGCCCGGCTCAACTCGAAAATCTTGACCACGTCCAGAGGGTTGCTTTGCACCAGGATGATGCCCGCCGATTCGATAGCTACGTCGGTGCCGCTGCCGATGGCGATGCCCACGTCGGCGCGGGTCAGGGCCGGGGCGTCGTTCACCCCGTCGCCGACCATTGCTACCTGCTTGCCCTGCGCCTGTAGCTCGGCGACCTGGTGATCCTTGTGCTCCGGCAGCACCTCGGCAAAGATAATATCAATGTTCAGCTCTTCCGCCACCGCATCGGCGACCGCCCTGCTATCTCCGGTGAGCATGGCGACCTCGACTCCCATCTCTTGCAACCGCCGCACCGCTTGGTAGCTCTCGGGCCGCACCACATCGGCCAGGGCAAAGGCGGCCACGGCCTGCGTTTCATCCACCAGGTAGATGACCGATTGCCCTTTGCGCCCCGCTTCTTCGCTAAAGCGGGCCAGCGCGTCCGGCAGGGGGAGGTCCAGCATCTCTAGCAGTCGTGGCCCGCCGACATAGACCTGACGACCGGCGTGGACGGCGCGGATGCCGCGCCCCTTGATGGCTTCGAAATCGCGTACCGGCGGAGGGGTGACTCCTCGCTCTTCTGCCTTGCTGCGGATGGAGCGAGCGATCAGGTGCTCCGAATCACCCTCCACTGCTGCAGCCAGAGCCAGCGCCCGTTCGTCGCTCCAGCCATTGGCTGTCACCATATCCACGACGCCGAACGCGCCCTCGGTCAGCGTGCCGGTTTTGTCAAAGATGACCGTGTCTATCTCGCGGGCGGCCTCCAATGCCAGCCGGTCGCGCACCAGGATGCCGTTTGAGGCACCCATCGAGGTGCTGATGGCGACCACCAGCGGGACCGCCAGCCCCAGTGCGTGTGGACAGGCGATGACCAGCACCGTCACGACCCGCTCCAGGACGTTCAGATTAAAGCCGGCGGCCAATACCCAGGCCACAGTGGTTATCGCTGCCACGCCCAGGGCGACGTAAAAGAGCCACCCGGCGGCCTTGTCGGCCAGGATTTGGGTATGCGACTTGGATTGCTGTGCCTGTTCGACCAGTCGCATAATGCCTGCCAGCGCGGTCTCGTCACCAGTGGCAGTGACGCGCACTCGCAGACTGCCATCGCCGTTGATCGTGCCGGCGATCACCTCGTCGCCTGGTCCTTTGGTCACCGGCCTCGATTCGCCGGTGATCATCGCCTGGTTGACGTCGGATTTCCCCTCCTCGACGACACCGTCGGCAGGGACGCTGGCCCCGGGCCGCACCAGCACCAGGTCGCCGGTCTGGAGTGTGTTGGCTGCTACCACCTCCGTTGTGCCGTCGGGGGACAACCGCTCGGCGGTGTCGGGCATCAGCTTGGCCAGTTCGTTGAGGGCGCCGGAGGCCTGGCGGATGCTACGCATCTCAATCCAGTGGCCGAGCAGCATCACGTCGATCAGCGTTGCCATCTCCCAGAAAAAGCCGCTGCCGGGGGAGGCGAACAGCGCAAAGAGACTGTAGACAAAGGCGACCGAGATCGCCAGCGAGATGAGCGTCATCATCCCTGGGCGGCGGTTGCGCAGTTCCGGCCCTGCCATCTTGAGGAAGGGCAGGCCGCCGTAGAAAAAGATCGCCAGCGCAAAGGCCGGGCCGATCCAGCGGCTACCGGGGAATTCTGGTATGCCAAAACCAAGCCACTGCTGTAGCATAGGGCTGAAAAGCAGCACCGGAACTGTGAGCAGCAGGTTGACCCAGAAACGCTGGCGGAACATCTGCTCGTGGCCGGTGTGGTCCGTGTGGGCAGCGTGCTCCTCGTGCGCTGTGTGGCCGCCGTAGTCCGTGTGGGTGGGATGGGCAGCGTGGTCCGTGTGACCAGTGTGCTCCCCGCCGTCATTATGCACCTCGTGAGCGTGTTGCTTCATCTTGCTCTCTCCTGCTTTCTGCCTGTTATCTTCATCATACGTGATAATCTGGCTCCCGATAAGGAGCGCTTGGCCTGTTCCCGCCCCCGCCGTTTGGCGGGGCTAGTGTCGTGGTGGTCGATCGTCCTCCTTGTACCCCAGCAGCCGCAGCGCGTTGGCGACCACGAACAACGTGCTCCCCTCGTGGAAGAGGATCGCCGGCCCTATTCCTGCCAGGCCGAACAGCGCCGCCGGTATCAGCAGCCCGATGACGCCCAGCGAGATGACCAGGTTCTGGCGGATGATGCGGCGAGCCTGGCGGCTCAGTCCCACGGCGAATGGCAGGCGGGAGAGGTCGTCGGCCATCAGCGCCACATCGGCTGTCTCCAGGGCCACGTCGGTGCCGGCACCGCCCATAGCGATGCCCACGGTCGCTGCTGCCAGCGCGGGAGCGTCGTTTACGCCATCTCCGACCATTGCCACCTGACCGTGCTCCTGCAAGAGTTCCCTTATGGCTGCCACCTTCCCCTCTGGCAGTAGGTCGGCCCGCCAGTCGGTCAGGCCGACGGCCTGGGCGATAGCCGTCGCCACCCGCTCGTTGTCGCCGGTGAGCATCACCAGGGTCCGGATGCCCATAGCGCGCAGCCGCTCCAACGCTGCTGGAGCCTTGTCGCGGGGCCGGTCGGCCAGGCCGATGATGCCTAGAAAGCGCCGGCCATCCTGCACGAGCATCGTCGTCTGCCCCTCAGCCTCCAACTGCCTCACTTGCTCGGCCAGAGTGCGGGGGACCTCCAGCCCCTCCTCCGCAAAGAGGCGCAGGTTGCCAATGTGCACCGTCCGGTTGCCCAAGGAGGCCCGCACGCCGCGCCCGGTCACCGCCTGGAGGTTAGCGGCTGGCGGCAGGTCAGCCAGCCCCCTCTCCTGGGCCCGACGCAGAACGGCCTGGGCTAGTGGGTGATTGGACCGGCTTTCCACTGCCGCTGCCACTCGCAACAACTCTTCCTCGGAGGTGCGACCCCGAGGGTAGGGCACGACAGCGCTCACCTCCGGCCTGCCGTACGTGAGGGTACCGGTCTTGTCCAGGGCGATGGCGTTCAATGCCCCCAGGTTTTCCAGGTGAACGCCGCCCTTGACCAGCACGCCGTTGCGCGCCGCTTGGGCGATGCCGGAGAGCACCGCTGAGGGAGTGGCGATAGCCAGGGCGCACGGCGACGCGGCGACCAGGATGGTCAGCCCGCGCAGGATGCTTTCCTGCCACGGTAGCCATCCCAGCAGGGGCGGTGCGCCAACCACCAGCAGCACCCCCACGAGCACCAGGGGCACAAAGAATCGCTCGAAGCGGTCGGTGAACTGCTGGGTGGGGGATTTCTGCGCCTGTGCCTCTTCCACCATCTGGATGACGCGCGCCAGAGTGGTGTCCTGAGCCAGCTTGGTCACCTCGATCTCCAGCGCACCGTCACCGTTGACGGTGGCGGCGAACACCTGGTCGCCCGCCCCCTTTTCTACAGGTACACTCTCCCCCGTGATGGGGCTCTGATCCACTGCCGAGCGGCCCTTGAGGATTTGCCCGTCTATGGGGATGCGCTCCCCTGGTCGGGCGATGACAATGTCCCCGCGTACCAACTCTTCGACCGGCAACTCGTACTCTCCACCATCCCGGCGCACTCGGGCGGTCTTGGGTCTGATCTCGCCCAGGGCGCGGATGGCCTGGCGGGCGCGGTCCATCGCATAATGCTCCAGGGCGTGCCCCAGGCTAAAGAGAAAGAGGAGCAGCGCTCCCTCGGCCCACTCGCCAAGGAGCGCGGCCCCAATGGCTGCCACCACCATCAGGAAGTCGATGTCGAACCGCAAGCTGAGGGCAGCCCGCAGGCCGTGGCGTGTGGGGTCGTACCCCCCGCTCAGGTAGGCCAGGATGTACAGCGCGATGGCGGCTAGGTGGGGCAACCCCAGGAACGTCTCGCCGAGGAAACCGACCGCCAGGAAGAGGCCGGAGATCAAGCTGAGCACCAGTTTCCAGTTCTCCCGCACCCAACCGCGAGGTTTTTTCTCCTCCTCCTCGACGGCATAGCCCAACCTCTGGATCGCTCTGATGATGGTGCGGCGGCTGACCCTCTCGCTGTCATATTCGACCCACAGCTTCTCGGCGGCATAATTGACCGAGATGTTCAAGACGCCCTTGCGACGGGCCAGGATGTGCTCGATGCTGAGGGCACAGCTTGGGCAGTCTATGCCGGTGATGCGAAACATCTCGTGGCGGTAGCGGTGGGTGATGCGCGCGCCGGCCCGTTCGGCCCAGCGCTGCACCCGGCCCAGGGAGATGATGTTGGGGTCGTAGTGAACACATAGGTGACCCTCGCCGTTCTCGCGTTCGATGTGGACCCGCTCGATGCCCCTCCGCTGTCGCAGTTGTTCCTGCAAACGGGCGACGCATTGGTCGCGTTCATCCTTGACCCCCGGCAGGAGGATGGGGATTTCCAGGTGAATGGTTGATTGACTCATTGCTATCTCCGCAACATTCGTAGCCCGCTGCCGATGACCACGAACTCACTGATCTCGTGACCTAGCACGGCGATGGGGAGGGTGAACCATCCGGCTATGGCCCCGACGACCAGACCGCCGATGACCAGCGCCGAGAGCGCCAGGTTTTGCCTCACCACTGCCTGGTTGCGCTGGGCTAGCTTCAGGGCATAGGCCAGTTTCTCCAGGTCGTCCGCCATCAGCGCCACGTCGGCTGTCTCTAGGGCCACATCGGTGCCGATGGCGCCCATCGCGACCCCCACCGTGGCTTCGGCCAGGGCCGGCGCGTCGTTCACACCGTCGCCGACCATCGCCACATGGCCGTAGCGCCGGGCCAGTTCTTGCACCATGGCGACCTTGTCTTCCGGCTTTAGGTCGGCATAGAACTCGTCGATACCTAGCTCCCCAGCGATGGCCCGCGCCGTGCGTTCGTTGTCGCCGGTGAGCATAGCCACCTTCTCCACCCCGGCCGCGTGGAGGGCCGCGATGGCCTGGCGGGCGTTGGGCCGGATGGTATCCTGGATCGCTATCAGCCCCCAGGGTTGCTCGCCACCGACGACCACGACAGTCTTGCCCTCTCGTTGGAGCCGCTCGATCTGCTTGTGCAGCCCGTCCGCGCCCAGAGAGTCGGCGAACATCTCCGGGCTGCCCACCTTGACTGGCTGCCCCTCGACCTCGCCGGTAGCGCCGACGCCGCGCCGCGCGCGGAAATCGCTCACCGTGGGCACCGGCAGGCCGCGGACGGCGGCAGCCCGTGCGATGGCGCGGGCCAGCGGGTGCTCGCTTCGACTCTCGACGGCGGCGGCCAGGCGCAGGAGGTCCTCGGTGTTGGCTATCCGATCTGTCGAGAGAAGCGCCACGTCCGTCACCTCCGGCTCGCCGCGGGTCAGTGTCCCCGTCTTGTCCAGCGCTACCACCTTTATCCTGGACAGCTCCTCGACGTATACGCCGCCCTTGATGAGCACACCTTGCCGTGCGGCGGTGCCCAAGGTGGATACCAGGGTGATGGGGATAGAGATGACCAGCGCGCAGGGAGCGGCGGCGACGACCAGAACCGTGGCGCGGGTGACCCACGTGGCCCACGATGCGCCCCAGGTCAGCGGCGGCACGAGGGCGACGAGAAATCCTGCGGCGAGCACGAGCGGGCTGTAGCGTGCGCCAAAGCGTTCGATGAAGCGTTGGCTGCGGCCCTTGCGCTCTTGTGCCTCCTCCACCAGTTGGATGATGCGGCTGATGGTGTTGTCGGCCCAAGTTTTGGTGGCCCGAACCTCCAGGACCCTCTCACCGTTGATGCTCCCGGCAAAGACCGAATCGGACTTTCCCTTCTCGATGGGGATGGACTCTCCAGTCACTGGCGATTGATCCACGCTGGATTCTCCCTTGATCACCACGCCGTCGGTGGGCATCGACTGGCCCGGTTTGACGATGAACAGGTCGCCGACCTCCAGTTCCTCGACGGGAACCTCTTCTTCGCGGCCGGCGCGTCGTACCAGCGCGACCCTGGGTGCTAGGTCCATCAGCGCCTTGATCGCAGCGCGAGTCTTGGCCTCTGTGTATCCTTCCGCCGCTTCGCTGATCGAGTACAAAAAGGCCAGCATCGCCCCTTCGGCGGCCTGGCCCATAAGAGCAGCCACGACAGCGGCGATGCTCATCAGTAACTCGATGCCGCCCTCTCGCTCCAAGAACAGTTTCTCAAGGGCCTCGCGGCCAAAAAAGTAGCCGCCGACGAGGATAGCGGCGGTGTAGAGGAGCAGCGAGGTCGTCTCCGCCCCGTTGCCAAGGCTGATCAGCCACCCGACGACCAGGAGCAGCCCCGAGGCCGCCGAGACCAGCACCTTGGGATTGTGCCAGGGTTTGGGCGGCCCGCCCGCCCGCGGGTCTTTCAGAGCGGGAAAGCCCAAGCGGTCCAATTTGCGCTCGAGCGATGCGGCGTCGGTGATCTCCGGGTTGAACGCCAGCCGTACCTTGGCCGAGCGCGGATATACTTTCAGGGTCACCAGGCCGGGCGATCCGGTCAGGCCGCGCTCTATGGTCGCGGCGTCGTGCTCGCAATCAAGATTGCGGACCCGCAGTTCGAGTTGTTTTGCGGCGGAATGGTCCATCTTGGCCTCTCCAAGAGCCTGAAACCTGAAACCTGAAACCCCAAACCTGAAACCAAAAATATGAGCGATCATTCAGATTTTGGTCGAAAAAAACGGAGAGGCTTCTCCCTCTCCCGATTCAGTCGTGCTCTACGTGTTCCAACCCCTGGCGGAACAGGTCGCGGATATGGTCATCGTCCAGGGTGTAGTAGACGTGGCGACCCTCTTTGCGACGGCGAACCAGCCGCATCTCCCGCAGGCTCCGCAGTTGGTGTGATATGGCGGACTGGA
>JAOZPF010000139.1:0-4281 GCA_029932895.1 Anaerolineae bacterium
ACTCGTCGGCCCGCTCGAGATCGACATAGGCCCCAATGGGAAGCTCGTGCCGCTCATACCACTCGCCCAACCCATAGACGAAACGATGCTCCCGCACTACCCAACCCGGCATCTCCTCGCCGCTCTCCCCGTCGCGGAAGGTGAAACGAATGCGGTGGGTCCTGCCGGTGGGAAAGATGCTGCTCAGTCGTGGCGAGAGCGGCAGGGTGCCAGAACGACGGTGGGGGTAGGTCAGGATGACGGTGACCGGCCCCTCTACCTCCGGCGAGGCCACCATATCCGACCACTCGTCGTCCAGCCACCGCTCCAGGTTGAGCATCGTCTCGTCGAGCAGCCGAAGGTCGTACTCCACCACCAGGGGCTGTAGCCGCGCTGGCGGGTTCAGCACCTCCGGCGGCTGCAACCGCCGCAGATACCAGAGCACCTCTCCCGCCGGCCCCACTTCGTCGAAACGGCTGTCCTCTTGCAGCGCATAGTTGAGGGAGAAGACAGCCAAACGGGGATCGATCTCTTTGGGCAGGTCCAGGTCGCCGATGAGCGCGTCGGTCGGCAGCGGGCCACCGCCAGCCATATCGAGCACCGCCTCGGCCAAATTGAGCTGTCCCGCGCTGACCTCGACCAACAAATCCTTGAGGAACCACTCCCCCGCCAGGCGGACAAAGCCCGCCTCTGCTTCCAGACGGTTGCTCAGCATCGCGCGGACGCGCGGGCCGTACTCCTCGTACAGCTCCTTGGGAGAACGAAGAGCCGCCTCGCCAGCCTGAGTCATCTCATTCAGCGCGTGTTCCGCCAGCTCGGTCGCAAACTCCCGTACCCGTCCGTTGGGAAACCTGGCTTGGACAACGTGGAATGTACCATACTCGGGGTTGTACCCATCCCGAACGCCGACGACTTCAGCCGTGGCATACTCGAGCGCAGGAAAGACGAGAGTTTCTCCCTCCTGGTACGAGTTCTTGGGAAGATAAAGGGTCCCCTGTGACAACTCCCTGGCGATCCGCTCCTCCTCCCGCTGGCAGTGATAAGCCACCAGCTCCCGCGCCAGTTCGTCCAGTCCCAGGGGAACCTCACGCTCGACCAACAGGTTGCTGAGGTAATCCAGGTCCTCGGCGGTAACCCGAAATTCTTCCCAGTAGGCAGTGTCTTGTGTGTTGCGCCGTATCATGCCGTCTCCAGACCGTGTCAAGATGAAACTTTCATCCAGACATCGGCGGGATTATACCAGGCTTCAGGTAGTTTGACAAATGAAGGGACCTGATCCACAATGCTTTCCCCGCTGCACACAGACATTCGGGGGAAGGCTGGTCCAGACCAATGATATCGAACCTGGTCGTCGTCAAGACAGTACAGGGACTCTTGCAGGCCAAGGCGCTGCAGGCCAAGCTGGAGAGCAACCACATTCCCGTGGCTCTCGACTATGAGAGCGTTGGCCCTGTCTACGGGATCACAGTGGACGGGCTGGGAGCGGTACGGCTGCTGGTGCCAGCCCGATTGGCCCGGCGCGCGCGTCACCTGCTGCTAGTCAGGCGGCAACCACGTCCGGCGCGGTGCCGACGGAACGTCAAGGCGCGCCGGCGTCGAGATCGCCCCAGGGATAGCTAGACGCAAGCCACTGACGACCATCCACGCTGACGCCATCCACCCAGACCTCCCAGTGCAGGTGCGCCCCGGTGGAAAGGCCCGTGCTCCCCACGCGCCCGATCACGTCCCCCGCCCGCACCTCTTGCCCCACGACGACATCGATGGCAGAGAGATGCCAATAACCGGTCAGAACCCCCCACCCGTGGTCCAGGACTACGACGTTCCCCCGCACCACCAGCGGCTCCGCCATTACCACGGTGCCGTCAGCCGGCGCGTGAACCGGGGTGGACTGCCCCGCGTTAAAGTCGGTGCCGGCGTGGTAACTGTTGTACGGGCCGCCACCGTAGGAGCGACGGGTGCCAAAGTAGGAGCTGATAGTCGCCTCCACAGGCTGCGCAAAGGGAGCGTGCCAGCGCCGCACTGGCGTAAAGAGAAAACGAACTGTATCCAACCGCTCTCGCTCCGCCGCCACGACGTCCGGGGCAAGAAGGTTGGTCAGGCTTGGCGGGACATCGATCCGCTCGTAGCCGTACCCGCCATCCCTCACCAGGACGCTGAGATTGACCGCCGCCTGCTCCCCGGCGCCATCGGTGGCAGTCAGCGCCAGTTCGTACAGGCCGGGTTCGGTGAATGCATGCACCCCCACAAAACCGTAATAAACCCCCTCCTCCTCCGCGAACTGGAGCGGGCGGTCGAACAGTGTGCCGCTCAACGTCACCGGCTGCTCTGTGCGCACAGCCACGCGCAACGTCTGCCCCTGAAGCACCGGCATCGGCTCCAGTTCGACTGCCTCGAAAGGGGCCGGCAACCAGGAAGGACGCAGGCCGGGGATCAGGACCCACTGACCGGATACGACCAGCGCCGGGCTGGTCAGTCCATTGGCCTCGACCAGCTCCCAGGGCGAGACGCCATCACCGAGGGCGATAGCAATCAGCGTCTCTCCCGGTTGGACGGCGTGCAGCGCGCCGCCGCGCTCCTGCCCATCCGCCGGCAGTTGCAACACCTGCCCGGGAGAAAGCAAATGCGGGTTGAGTACCTGGTTGACCAGCGCTACCGTCTGCCAGGTGAGACCGTACTGCCCGGCGATCTCTTTCAGCGTCTCTCCCGGCCGGACGACGTGGGCCGTCCAGTTCTCTGAATCGGCAACGCTGGCGGGAACCACCAGCCGCTGCCCAACATAGATGCTGCGCGGGTCGGGAATGCCGTTGGCATGCGTAATGGCATCGACTGTGGTCCCGTACCGACGGGCGAGGGAGAACATCGTCTCCCCCCGTTGCACGATGTGGATCATCGGCTGCCCCGGCCCGCCCGACTGGGCCAGCGCCACGCCGGGCCAAAGGAACGTCACCAGCAGGAGGAGCAAGAGAAGGCTCCTGCCAGCATGGAACCACTCGGTCACATGATGCAATCTACGGGGAATCATACAATCCACCATCACTCAAAGCGCAACCGGTCTCCCACCGCCACCGTCTCCAACAGCTCCGGCGGTCCCTCCAGCACATCCCGCGCCGGGCGGCGGGGGATGTAGACGGGGCGAAAAGGCCGGGCAAGACGGACGTCCACCACCTGCCCCTCCCGGTCGAGCCAGACCGCCGCGATGGGGAAAAAGACAAACAACATATGGATCGCCGCCTCCAACCTGCTTTGGCGCTGCCCAATCAGGAGGAGCGCCTCGTCCGGCGCGAGGCGGCGGCGAAAGGTCAACCCCCGCGAGCGACAGAGGAAAGAGCGACACTCGCGCACCCGCAGCCCCAGTTTCTCTCCCCGTGCATCGTTCCAGGCCGAGAGCCAGGTTGTCATTGGTCACCGTCCTCTCGCCTCCGGCGCGCCAGCAGGGCAGCGTAGAGCTCTTGAGCGACGGGGAAATAAAACGGACGCTCGTCCTGTCCCTTCCAGAACTCGTCCAGCGCGCCGGACCTGTTCTCCTCATAGAGGTGGGCCTGAACAAGCATCTCCAATCGGTCGGCATCACGCACCAGTCGCCCCTCCGGGGTGGAACCGTCCTCAAATTCCCGCCACCAGGACAGGAGCCGCTCCGCCCCCGCCAAGGGTGACACCATCTCTGCCAGGGCCTCCTCCTCCGCCCCCCGCTTGGCCTGCGGGTCCAGGTAGCGCAGGGCCGGCGAGGGAATGTCCGAAAGGACCGCTTCCGGTAGATCGTGGAGTAGGGCGATGGTCAGCAACTTTTCCCGGTCCAAGGGAATCTGCGCCCCCTCGGCCAACACCAACGCCACCACCGTCACTCCCCATGCGTGTTCCGCCACGCTCTCGGGATCGGGCACGCCGTGCATCGCCCAGCCACTGCGGACCACCCACTTGAGCCGCGCCGCGCGCAAAAGGAGAGCCAGGAGCTCGTCTGTCCCCACGACGGCCCTACAGCTTGTATCCGATGGCGCGTAGGAACTGCTTGCGCTGCGCCACGTCCTCTTCGGACTCGACCCCCTTGGGGCTGACGCCGTCCACGACGCCGAGGATAGCTCGCCCCTGCTCCGTCTGAGCGACAACGACCTCGGTGGGGTTGGCGGTAGCGCAAAAGATACGGCAGACCTCGGGGACCATCTTGAGGAGGTTGAGAATGTTGACAGGGTAAAAGCCAGGGGCCAAAAAGAGGATGAAGGAGTGACCAGCGCCGATGGCGAGCGCGTTCCTCTCGGCCAGTTCCACCATCTCCTGATCGGTGCCGCTGCAGCGAACGAGAGCCGG
>JAOZPF010000139.1:4291-7563 GCA_029932895.1 Anaerolineae bacterium
GGATCGGACGCCTCACAGAAGGCCAGGCCAAAGCGGATGCCCGGCACTCCGGTCACCAACGCTTCGTGGACATCCTCCACCGTCTTGATAAAATGGCTCATCCCCAGGACAAAATTGATGTCGTCCGGTTTCTCGATGGGAACGGTCAGCAACTCCATCGCCATCACCCCCTGGATTGCCACAGAGACACGGAGATCACAGACTGACTCTGCGGCCTCCGTGTCTCCGGAATGGTGTTTTTACCGACGAGTCTCTTTAGCCCTCAGCGGGAGCGGGCTCGGTCTCCTCTGCCGCGCCGCCCGCGGCCTGTTCGGCGGCCTTTTTGGTCTCTTCAACCGCTTCGGTCAACTGCTTGCGTCCTTCCTCGATGAGCACCCGTCCTTGTGTCTGTAGCTCTTCCGCCCGGCGGCGGATATCGGCTGCGACGGCCTCCGCCTTGGCACGTGCCTCATCGAGCGCTTGCTGCGCCTTTTCCCGCGAGCGACCGACCTCGGTCTCGGCCCGCTCCTTCAACTCGACGGACTTTTCCTTGATCTGCGCCCGCGTCTCCTCCCCGGACTGGGGGGCCAGAAGCAGGGCCGTCGCTGCGCCGACCAGCCCACCGACGACAAAACCAACCAGGAAAGCCCCTACGTCACTGCCATTATCTCCAGCCATGTCCTTGCTCCTTTCCACACCTTGCTGTACATTGACGGGTCCCTCGCCTCAATCAAGACGAGGGCCTGAACAGATCGAGCACTTCCTTTGCCACGCGCCGCAGGCCAGCCAAGAAGCCGGCAGCCTGGATCGTCGGCGAGACGACGTTCTGGCTCACGAACTGGGCCGTGCCACGCACTGTGCCCACGGTGTCGTTCAACGATTCCAGCATCGGCTTGATCTCGTCCTGCAAGAGTACCACCAGCCGCCACACCTGGAAGGTGAGCACAGCCAGCAACGTGCCGATGACCATCGCCTCAAAGGCAACCAGAATGATCGCCGCGTCCCGCAGGAGGCTGACTACAACCTCTCCCGGATCGGGGGAAACTCCCTGCAACGCCGCCTGGTAGGCTCTGGTGGAGAGATAGACCAGGAGTGTCACCATCCCCACAAACAGTAGCAGGGCGACAATCCCGCCGATGATGAGGCTGCGCCGGGTGCGTACCTCGGCCGCAGAGGGAAGCTGCTCAGCCTCGACAACCGGTTCTGTTGGCGCTTGGCGTTCTTCCATCGTGATCTCCATTTTAGCACGATATGCTATCAGGCGCAAATGACCAACTGCCGCCCAGCCGGCTGAAAACCGGCTAAAGCCTCCATCTAAACCGGCTAAAGCCTCCATCTAAACCGGCTAAAGCCTCCATTCCAATGCTTTTGGTTCTGCTCACGGCAAGCGGGGAGGATCTGCTAAATTTGGGCAAACACACCGGTTCGCCCCTACTTCACCTGCCATCCGCCCACAATTCGGGCGCACACGCAGGTGCGCCCCTACCCCTATCCACTCCATCTGCTCAATCCGCTCAATCCGCTTAATCCGCTCAATCCGCTTAATCCGCAGGGAAGCTCATTCGATGACACCGCCACCCAGCACCACGTCGCCATCGTAGAGGACCAGGTACTGACCGGGCGTGACATCTCGCTGCGGGCGGGCAAAGTGGATGTGGAGCCGGCCGCCATCCAGCGGTGTGGCGACGACGCTGACCTCCCGATGGTGGTAGCGAATACGGGCCGTGGCGGAGAACTGCCCCGGCGGCTCATCGCCAGAGATATAATGGACATGGCCCACCCGGCATTCCTCCCGCCCCAGTGCCTCCGCTGGTCCCACGACCAACGCGTTGCGCTCTGGGTCAAGGGCGACGACGTACAGCGGCTGCGAGGCCGAGACACCGATCCCCTTGCGCTGACCGACGGTGTAATTGACCAGCCCCGCGTGCTGTCCCAGAACTCGGCCGGAACCGTCGACGATCGGGCCGGGTCGCACTGCTGCGGGGACGCGCTCGGTCAGGAAGCGCCGGTAATCGCCGTCAGCCAGGAAACAGATATCCTGGCTCTCTGGTTGATCGGCCACTGGCAGACCACGCTCACGGGCGATGGCCCGCACCTCTTTTTTGGTCATTCCGCCCAGCGGGAAGAGAACGTGGGCCAGCTGTTCCTGAGTCAGCGTATGGAGCACATAAGATTGGTCCTTGGCCGCGTCCACCCCCCGCAGCAGCCGGTACCGCTCCCCCTCGCGATGCACGCGGGCATAGTGACCGGTCGCCAACCAGCCTCCTCCTTGCTCCAGCGCCCAGCGCAGCAGGAAGCCAAAACGAACCGCGCGGTTGCAGGGAACGCAGGGGTTGGGGGTGCGTCCAGCAGCGTACTCGGCGGTGAAATAGTCCACCACCACGCGGCGGAACAGGTCGCGCACGTCAAGCAGGTGAAAAGGGATGCCCAGGCAATCGGCGACGGCGCGGGCGCGGCTCACGCCCTCCGGGGTACAGCACAGGTTAGCGCGCGTCGCCCCCGGCTCAGCCCATAACCGCAGCATCACGCCACGCACCTCATATCCCTGCTCCACCAGCATGGCGGCGGCCACGCCGCTATCCACTCCCCCGCTGAGCGCCACGACGACCCGCTTCGCGTCCCCACTCACAGCCCAAACACCTGCCACCCCGTTCTAATAGCCGCCGGGTGGAGATCGTAGGCCAAGGACATCTCGACGTGGGCGGCAAAACCGCATTTGGCACAGGCGACCTCGGCCCGGTTGAGCAGGTAGCAGCCCTGCGTGAGCATCCCGTCCGGCTCCACACTGGCGATGAGCCAGGGGTGGCAGTGCCAAGTGTTATCTTTCAGGTGACGTAGAGCAGCTACCGAATCCAGCAACGGGTACCCCTCCCGCTTGAGAGCGATCAGTTGCTCTAGCACCGCACGACGGCGCTTCCGCTCCAGCCACAGGTCCTCGGTACCGGGATAGGGATAGTAGAACTGGAGCGTGATACCCCGCACCAGCGGGGAGAGGAAACGGATCAGCTCGGCCACCTCGTCACAATTGACGCGGTTGATGGTGATATTGGCATAGAGACGGGGATGGGAGGAGGTTTCGATGTGAGCGATGGCCCGCTGGAAAGTCCCCGCGCCCCGCAGCCGGTCGTGGGTCTCCTCCAGGCCATCGATGCTCACCCAGAGCACGTCGGCCTGACTTTCAAGGGGAAGGGAGCCATTGGTGGTGATGCCGACACGGACAAAGCGACGCCTGGCCTCCGCCACCAGGTCCTCCAGCCCTCGCTCTCCGTCCCGCCAGAGGAACGGCTCTCCGA
>JAOZPF010000007.1 GCA_029932895.1 Anaerolineae bacterium
CATATGGTTCCTGCAAACGCTCATTCCCCTGACCAAAATCCTCTTTACAATCCGGACTGTAGGCTTTAGCCGGGGCACTTGGCCTCCCATTGGAGCCTGGACTCCTCGACCCGGCTAAAGCCTATATTCCATAGTGACGCCGCGCTACAAGCGCGACCTCCAAGCTACGGACTCCCCGTCTCCCCTGCCGGGCAACCCACCCCAAAGTGAAATACATCCCCCAAGAACCGGAACTTGCCCCCTCTCGTCTCCGGTGGTAGAATGAGCTACCCTGAATCGGAGGTAAGTACGTGCACATCCGCAAGGCCCGCGAAAGGGATTTCAAGGCATGCCTGGACCTGGATCACTCTGTCGTCACCGAGTACGCCTGGCGGATGGAGGAGCACGAGAGCGAGGGCACGATCACGGTCACGTTCCTGCCGGTCCATCTCCCGCGGCAGATTCACCTCTCGTATCCTCGACAGGGGAAGGATTTGGTGGCGGAATGGGAGAACTGTGATCTCTTTCTGATCGGTATCGACGGCGGCAAGCCCGCCGGCTATGTGACAGCAATTGCGTTTCCCGGCCACGGCCTGGCGTGGGTGGTCGATCTGGTAGTAGATATACGGTGGCGGCGGCAAGGGGTCGGCAGCCAGCTACTCCGCGAAGCGGCCACCTGGGCATCCGACCAGGGACTACGCCGCCTGGTCCTAGAAGTCCAAACGCGGAACCACCCAGGAGTGTGCTTTAGCCGTGCCCAGGGCATGTCCTTCTGCGGCTTTAACGACCACCACTGGCGGACACGTGACATTGACCTGCGTTGAGGTTTTCGACTGTTGGTTAGCTGAATACGGCGTTTGGTCCAGAGTATGGGATGGTTTTTCACAATCGACTGGGTGGGACTGCTCACGCTGATCAATGCGGTCTTTAACTCGGGAATCGTCATTTTTTCGTTCGCGTTCCTGGTATATATCCTCATCTACAGCCCGCGCAGCGATGTGGCGATCTCTTTCTCCGCCCTCCTCGCCTGTGTCCTCATCGTCTATTTCGTCGACCTCGCTGTAGCGGGAGCGCCGCTGGAGGTCGCTCTGCGCTGGCTGCGTCTCCAGTGGCTCGGCATCGCCTTTACCCCCGCCGCCTACCTCCACTTTAGCGACGCCCTCCTGCACACGACCAACGACCGCAGTCCCAGCCGCACCATCGCCGTCCGCGCCGCTTACGGGCTGGGCGGAGTCATCCTCCTGGTCGCAGCCTTCACCGACCTCCTCGTCCGCGACGGCCTGCAGGAGGTCGGGGCCTTCCACCTGCGGCCCGGGCCACTCTTTGGTCTGTTCTTTCTCTGGTTTGCCTTCGCCGTGTGCTGGGGCGGGGTCAATGTGGTCAGGGCGTGGCTGCGCTGCCTGACCTCCACTTCGCGCCGCCGGATGACCTACCTGGCCCTGAGCTTTGCCGCGCCAGCGGCTGGCGTCTTTCCCTACCTCCTCATCACCGGCTGGCCACAACGGGTCCCCGGCGCCGCCCTCTGGCTGCTGCTCGTCATCGGCAACATGGCCGTGGGGGCGATGCTCCTGGTGATGGCCTATACCGTCGCCTTCTTCGGCGTCCTGACCCCCGACCGCGTGGTCAAACACCGCTTTGTCCGCTTCCTGCTGCGGGGGCCGGCCCAGGCGGTAGCCGTGGTCGTTGTCGTCATCGTCGCCTCCCGCACCGACGACTTTCTCGGCCTGCCATCATTCCGCCTCACCCTCTTTGGCGTAGTCGTCACGATTCTGCTGGTCCAGTTGGGGGTTGAGTTAGCCAAGCCAATCATTGACCGCCTGCTCTACCGGCAGGACCGGGAGGAAATCGCCTGGCTCCAGGATATGAGCAATCGCCTGCTGACGACCACCGACCTACACCAGTTCCTGGAGCATGTCCTGACCGCGCTGTGCGACCTATTGCGGACGCCCGCCGCTTTCATCGCTGTCCTCGAAGGGCAACAGGCCAGGATCGAGGTGGTCTGCGGCCCTCTGGAACCGGACGACGAACTCATTCCCTCCGACGCACTGGGGGCTGCCGCAGAGAAGGACACCTCCTCCCGTCTGTGGTCACACGACTCTTTCTTCGTCTGGGACGGCTACTGGCTGCTGCCGCTGCGGAGCCGTTCCGGCGGGGCGGTGTTGGGTTTTCTGGGAATGGTAGCCCGCGCGCCGGAGCCCAATCTCTCCGCGGCGGAGAAGGAGGGGCTGACAATGCTGGTGCGCCAGGCGGAGGCGGCGCTGGAGGACCGCCTGATCCAACAGAGCATATTTGCCGCCCTGGAACACGTGATCCCCCAGATCGAAGAGATTCAACGCCGCCGCGGGTTGGTCCGCTACGAGGGGCCATCCGCCCTGGCGAAACTGGCCGATCCAGCGGCCGACCCCCAGTTCCAACATTGGGTCCGCGACGCCCTCTCTCACTACTGGGGAGGCCCCAAACTGACCCACAGCCCACTGCTCAACCTGCGGATCGTGGAAAAGGCCACAGAGGAATATGGCAACACCGTCAATGGCCTGCGGGCAGTGCTGCAGCGAGCAATCGAGCGCCTGCGCCCGGAGGGGAACCGCAGCATGACGGCGGCAGAGTGGCTGCTGTACAACATCCTGGAGCTCAAATTCCTCAAGCGCTACCGGGTGCGGGATATTGCGATGCGTCTGGCAATGAGCGAGGCGAACCTGTACCGCAAACAGCGCGTGGCGATAGAAGAGGTGGCCCGGATGTTGGCGGAAATGGAGCGGGAGGAACAAGAAGGCGGAAAGGAGGAAAAATCACCAGTTTGACACAAGGTCACCAGACACATATAATCGCGTCGGTTCGATGACCTGGGCTGAGCAAAAGGTCTGTTCACGTTCTTTTTCGAGGTGGATGATGATGGTCGAATATGTACCTGGCGCTGAACCGTGGAGTGAGGAATATTGGCGGGCGTTGATGGAGCAGGGAGAACAGAGTCCGGCGCCGGCTCCCCCGCCAGATTCGGGGGCAGTTTGGATGGGATTGGGCATGATGGTGGGCCAGCCGGCGTCTGTGTCTCAGCCCCCACCGTCAAACGGCAAGTGGGAAGCCGCACTTGAGGCGATGGAAGAGGCCGCCGTCCTGCATCTGGATGTGGTCAACCACAACCGGGGCGGCCTCCTGGTCGAGTGGAACGGGCTGCAGGGGTTCGTTCCCGTCTCCCACCTGATGGATTTTCCGCCCTACCTGGACGAGAGGCAGCGGGCGCAAGAGTTGAAGAATCGGGTAGGGCAGACGCTGCATTTGCGGATAATCGAGGTGGACCCACAGCGGAGACGGCTGGTGCTCTCCGAACGAGCCACCTCCTTTGACGAGGCACACCGCAGAGAACTGCTGGACAGCCTACAGCCGGGCGATGTCCGCCGCGGTCACGTGACCAACATCTGCTCCTTCGGCGCTTTCATCGACCTGGGGGGAGTGGAGGGGCTGGTGCATGTCTCCGAAATCTCCTGGGGACGGGTAGAACATCCCTCCGCCGTCCTGCACCCGGGGCAGGAAGTGGTGGTCTCTGTCCTCAACATAGATAAGGAACGAGGGCGGGTAGGGCTGAGCATCAAACGGACCCTGCCAGATCCCTGGCGCGGCATTGAGAAACGGTACCACATCGACCAAATTATCGAGGGCACTATCACCAACGTGGTCGATTTTGGAGCCTTCGCCGAGGTCGAGGAAGGAGTGGAAGGGCTGATCCACGTCTCCGAACTGGCCGATGGGCATTTCCTCCACCCCCGTAACGTCGTGCAAAAGGGGCAACGGATGCGCATGCGGGTGGTCAGCGTAGATAGCACCCGCCGACGGCTGGGCCTAAGCCTGCGGCGGGTACCCCAGCCCAGCAAACCGGCCTTCCCCGCAAGCGACGAACAGGCAGGAGCACAGGATGGCACGACGCACCAGCCGTAAGCAGACACTGGCCCGCTCCCAGCGCAAGGAGCCACAGACCCACTGGTGGAGCTGGATGACGAGCCCCCTGGCCCAACAGACGCTGGCGGTGCTGCTCATCGTCCTGGCCCTGGTGACACTGCTGGGGCTGACCAACCTCCCCTTTACCTCTGGTTATCTGATCGACGCCTGGGTGGGCGCTGTGCGCTTTCTCTTTGGCTGGGGCATCATCCCCGTCGCCACCGCCATCGGCGTGACCGGCATCCTGATCCTCCTCCACCACCTGGACCGTCCCGTCACTTTGCGCTGGCGGCCGATTGTAGGGCTGGAGCTATTGTTCTTTAGCCTCTTGGGGCTGACCCACCTCCTCATCGGTCAGGCCGACCCCTGGGGGTTGGTCGAGAGCGGTTGGGGCGGCGGGCTGATCGGCTGGGCGATGAGCCACGTGCTCAGCCTCTATGTGGGCGCGCCGATCACCGGCCTCTTGTTCCTGGTGGCGCTCGTGGTCGGCATAGCATTCGGCTTCGACCTGACCTGGCAAGATGGCCTGGGGTGGATTCGTCGGGCCAGAGCGGGCCGGCAGCGGCCCCAGGCTCGCCCCGCCCCCCCACCCTCACCTGCTGTTCCCTCCCGCCAGCACGCCGCCCGGCGGACGGTGCGGAGAACCGCCGAGCAGCCTGCCCCCCCTCCCCCACCAGCGACCAGGCCGGCCCCCGCCCGCCCGGTCGCCACATCCCCCACCAAGCCCGAGCCGATTCCCCTTGCCGCCGCCGTGGAATTGGGCGAGCTCCAGTTTCCGTCCCTGGACCTGTTGGCGGAGGCGGAGGAACCGGGCCTCTCCGACGCGGAGGTGCGGGAAAAGAGCCGCATCATCCGCGAAACGCTCTCCCAGTTCGGCCTGCCGGTGGAGGTGGTGGAGGTGCGCCGCGGGCCAACCGTGACCCAGTTTGGTATCGCCCCCGGCTTTACCGAGCGGGCGGGACCAAACGGTCAGCGCCGCCGGCACAAGGTGCGGGTCAGCCAGATCGCCTCGCTGGCGGACGACCTGGCCCTCGCTCTGGCCGCCCCCTCCCTGCGCGTCGAGGCTCCGGTGCCAGGCCGCTCCGTAGTGGGCATTGAGGTGCCCAACGAAGAGATCGGCCTGGTCACTCTGCGCGCCGTGATGGAAAGCGACGTCTTCAAAGCAATGCACACGCCCCTAGCCATCGCCCTGGGAGAGGACGTAGCGGGAAGCCCCGTCGTGACCGACCTGGGGCTGATGCCACACCTGCTCATCGCCGGCACAACGGGGTCAGGCAAGTCGGTCTGCATCAAGGCGATGGCGACCTGCCTGGCACTGACGAACCGGCCCGACGAGCTGCGGTTTGTGATGATCGACCCCAAAATGGTCGAACTGGTCCGCTTCAACGGGCTCCCGCACCTCCTGGGTCACACCGAGGTCGAATTGGAGCGCATCACCCGCGTGCTGCGGTGGGTGGCCCAGGAGATGGACGGGCGGTACAAGAAATTTGCCGCCATCAGCGCCCGCAACCTAGATGATTACAACAACAAAGTGAACCGGCGCAGCCCAGAGAAGCGGCTGCCCCGCATCATCGTCTTTATCGACGAGTTGGCGGACCTGATGATGCTGGCACCGGAGGAGACGGAGAGAACGATCTGCCGTATCGCCCAGATGGCCCGCGCCACGGGCATACACCTGGTGGTCGCCACGCAGCGGCCCAGCACCGATGTGGTGACGGGACTCATCAAGGCCAACTTCCCGGCCCGAATCTCCTTCGCTACCGCCAGTCAGATCGACTCCCGAGTCATCCTCGATATGCCAGGAGCTGAGACCCTGCTGGGCCGGGGAGACATGCTCTACCTGGCAGCCGACGCCGGTTACCCGGTCCGGGTGCAGGGTTGCTTTGTCTCCGAGAACGAGGTCGAGCGGATCGTCTCCTTCTGGCGGGCGCAGACCCCCCAGTGGAGCTCGGAACCGCCCTGGGAACAGATGATGCACGGACCGGCAGGCGGGGAAGGCACCACCTCCACCGGCGGGGAGGAGGACGAGCTTTTGCAACAGGCAATCCAGCTACTGCAAAAGCGCCAGACCGTCTCCGCCTCCTACCTGCAACGCCGGCTACGCATCGGCTACCCCCGCGCGGCCCGGCTGATGGAAGAACTGGAGGGAATGGGGCTGGTGGGTCCACCAGAAGCCGCCGGCCGACCACGCCGAGTCATCGGCGGCGAGGGTGACTGACCCCGCCATCGCTCCACCAGCAACGTTGCCCTAGCTCTGGCGGACAGCCCGACCGTCAGAGCTATGATTGTGTGGCTAGGACTTGCGCAGCAGAACAGCCCGGTAGATCAGGTAGACGACGACGAGGATGACGACGACGATGACAAAGATGATCAGGCTGGGCTTGAGCGCAAAGGACCACAACAAGGAGCCGCCTCGCCCCATGTTCACCACGTAGAGAATGGCCAAGGGGATGGCAAAGGAAAAGATGCTCACGACAAAGAACCAGAAACGCAGCACGCTCAGCTTTTTCTCTTCTGGTGTGTCGTACTCCTGTCTCTGGAAGAGTTTCATGATGACCTCCTTATCGATGGCCAAACCAAAAAACAGCGGGATAGCACCGCAGACGTCACCGTCTCTCCTACATTATACTCATCTGCCGCGTATTGCCAAATAAGCAAACTGACCACCCCGACAGTTTCTGAACTGGGAGGCAGAAAAACACAAGCTGTATCACTCGCGAACCTGCAACACCAACGGAAGATACAGGTCACGGATCGGGGAATCGATCACATACAGACTCAGATTCACCCGATGAGGGGAATCGTCCACCTCGGAAGGGAGAACGACGGTCACGGTCAACGCGCCGGAATAGACCGCCACGGTGGTCGTGTCAAAGGCGGTAGGCACCACCTGGAGCGCATCTGGCGTGGTTCCGCTGAGGACCGTCGTGGTGAACCACGTCCCCGTCGTGGCGACGGTCCAGGTCAACACATCGTCGCTGCCCACATTGGCCGGCGCCAGCCAGAAGGAGAGGGGCACCTGCCGCTGCTGGGGGATGCTGTAGATAAAGTGGACAGCATCGGGCAGGTTGCCCAAAGCAGGAGATGACGGCACAAAGACATACCCCGGTATGCCGACAAAGGATAAATACCAGTGCCCTGGAGTCCCATCCAGCCAGAGGTTGTAGCCCGGCTCAGGGTAGGAGAGGGCGACAAAGTTGGCCGCGGAATACTCCCACCTTTCCCGGAACGTGTCACCCATCGTATACCCAGAGAGAATCAGGTCCACCGTCCGCGCGGCCGAGTTGTAATAGTTGTCGGCGAAGTAGGCCTGCATGCCGATGTCGATGAACGGATCAGCGTACATCTCCACCCGCCTTCTGGCCTCACTCTGTGGCAAGTCGGAAGGGTCGCCTGCCGCACTGCCGGCCGAGAAACAGGCGTGGCTAAAAATGACAAAGCTTTGCGAGGCCATGACGCCATCCAGATCATTCCGTATCTGGTTGGGGGAGACGAACTGCCCGTTGCCGAGGTAGAAGCCACCCACCCAATCGGGGTACGGCATACTCCCGCCGTAGACGCCGTGGCCCATATAGAGCAAGAACTGCGCCCCTTGCGCAGCGGCCACGATGTCGGCCCACGTGAAGCTGGTCTCGCCATAGTAGAACCTGGTGACCGCGACGTCATATCCCTGCAGCGTGGTCACCGCGGCATCCATATCATCCTCGTAGCTTGCGGTAAAGCTCCCCACATCCCCCACGATGGCGACCGCCTTGAGGCCGCCCGCCGCGGCCTCGGGCGGCAGGGCCGTCTCGACCGCAGGGGGCACATGGTCATCAGGATAGCGGATCGCGCCAGAGAGCGACCGGGGCGGCGGTGTGGGGGTGGAAGCCAGCGCGCCGTACAGCGGCAGCCCACACACCGTCAATGCGACCAGGAACAGCAAGAGAAACCGCTTCTCTCGACTCATTTTGCCCATCCCCTGCTCTTTTCACCCTCGCGCCATCACCAGGTTGCCGGATTCGTAACGACGCAGCCCGAGACGGAAGGCGAGCCACGCCACGGCTATGCTCCCAACCGCAAAGGCCGCCAGCCCTGCCAGCCGCGCCCAACTGAACTCGGTCAGCAACCCTGCCGGCACCGAGCCGACAAGCGCGGCTGGGACCAGCGTGTACAGCAGCAACCGCACGGCGCCGGGAAAGATGTCCACCGGGTACAGCCCGAACGTGAGCAGCGCGTTCCTCATCTGCATCGCCAGGTTCTCGGCGTTGCCCAGCCAAAAAGCAAGCGACCCCACCAACACCGCAAAAGAGACCAGAATGCTGCCAGACAGCAATCCAGTCAACAAAAAGAGGGGCAGGTTCATCCAGTTGCCTGGCGCTGCGACCAGGAAAACCACCAGGCCAAAGACCAGGTCGCCCCACGCCGGCAGCGACATTCGCGCCACCAGCAGGTGGAGCAGCGGGTCGGCGGGCAGCGCCAGATAATAGTCCAGGTCGCCGCTGGCGATGATCCGCGCCACAGAGGAAGCGTTGCCGCAGACCACGTTGGCAACGCCAAAACCAAAGGCAACGACGCCATAGATCGTCATCACCCCGGCGAGGTCCCATCCTCGCAACAGCGGCAGCCGCGTGAAGAGAACCCACCAGAAAAAGAGCAGCATCACGTCGTTGAGCAGCATGCCGAACACCTGCAAGAGAAAGGCCCCCCGGTAGGCCATCGCCGACATCAGGTTGTGCCGCAGGTAGCCCGATATCAACCGTACCGTCTTCATCCTACCCTCCATGCACGACCATCCGCTGCCGGGCCAGCCGCCAGACCAGAGTGACCAGCCCCGTCAGCAACGCCACGTAGGCCACCTGCCCAGCCACCGCTCGCAGCACGAAACCCGGCTCAAAATCGACAAATGCTCGTGCCGGGGCATAGGTAATGAACTGGAACGGCAGCCAGCGGACCACGCGGCGGAGCCAGGCGGGGAACATCTCCAGCGGCAGGAACAACCCACCCACAGTAAAGAGGAATTTCTGATAGATCCAAAACGCCGGCAGCACCTCCTCGATCCAGAAAGCGAGCAGGCCGATAAGGACAGCGATCAAGCCGTCCAGCACCAGGGCCAAGCCCGCCATCCCCAGAAAGGCCACCAGCCCCGGTAGGCTCCCCGCTGCTCGTCCCATCCCCACCGTCACCACAGCCGCCGCCGTCAACAGGTTGAGGAGAAAACGTGGGGCCGAGTTGCCCAGCGAATAGGCCAACTGGTAGAAGGGGTAACTGAGAGGTCGGGTCAACGTGTAGGCCAGGTTCCCCGCCCGAACCGCCTCGCCGATCTCGACGAAAACCCGTGAGGTAGATAGGGCAACCGTCTCGGTCATCGCCAGGTACCAGACCATATCGGTCAGCGAGTACCCCTCCAGGTCCGTGCGCCCACTGACCCCAAAGACAGCCGTCCACAGGGCCATAAAGACGCCCATAAAGAGGACCATCGAGATGGCCCGCATCACGAACTCGCCGCGGTAGGCCAACTGTTGCCGCGCCGCGGTGCGCAGGACAAAGCCGTAGCGCATCATCCCTGCGCCTCCTCTTCACCGTAAATCCGGGCGATGATCTCTTCCATTGGCGGATTGTCCACATTGATGTCCACGATAACATACCGCGCCACGAGCTGCCCCACCACCTTTTCGATAGGCTCGACGGCTGTATCGACCTCCAGTTTGACCCCGTACCCCTTTTGCTTGAGCAACCGCACGCCGGGGCCGTCGAACCCCCGCCACGGTTCTCCCAGCTTGAGCGAGACCGTCTTGGTGCGGATATAGTCCCGCTTTAGGGCCGAGACGCGGTCGTCATAGATCACCTCGCCGTGGTTGATGACCATCGCCCGCCGGCAGAGCACCTCCACATCCCCCGCGTCGTGGGAGGTGAGGAAAACAGTGACCCCCTCCTGCCGGTTCAGGTCCAAGATCAGATCGCGGATGCGCTGCTTGACCACCACATCCAGGCCGATAGTTGGCTCATCGAGGAACAGGATGCGCGGGCGGTGCAGGAGCGAGGCAGCGATCTCGCAGCGCATACGCTCGCCCAGGGAGAGCTTGCGCACCGGCACCTGGAGGTAATCCCCAATTTCGAACAAGTCCACCAGATATGACAGCCGTTGCCGGTAGGCCGCCCGGTCCAGATCATAGATGCGGGCCAGAAGGTCAAACGAGTCGGAGGGAGGAAGATGGTACCAGAGCTGTGACCTTTGCCCAAAGACGGCCCCGATCTCGTAGGAAAGCTGCCGCCGCTCCCGCCATGGTGTCTTACCCAGCACCTGTGCCCAGCCAGAGGTGGGATAGAGGATGCCGACCAGCATCTTGATCGTGGTTGATTTGCCCGCCCCATTGGGACCGATAAAGGCTACCCGTTCCCCCTCATCCACGGCGAAGGTGATCCCCTTTACCGCTCTCGTCTCGCGGCGAGTCGGGCGGAAGATAGCGCGAATACTTCCCCCCAGCCCAGCCTGCTTCTCGCGGGTGACAAAGGTTTTGCTCAACTCGCTCACCTGGATGGTGGCCACCTGGCCTCCTTCACACTATTCACCTGATCCGGGCGAACGCGCAGGTTCGCCCCTACCGCCCCAACTACTCCATCCGCTCAATCCGCTGATCATCCTCCCTACGCGCGGCGGCGCAAGAGAGCGAGCAAGAGCAACAACATAGCCATCCCACCCGCCACAGCCCCCGGGTACTTGCGCACCGCCTGGGCAACCTGCCGGAGTGGCGGCGGGGTAGGTGTCGCAGTCGGAACCGGAGTGGGGGTTGGAACGACCGTTGGAGTTGGAGTGGACGTGGGGGTCGATGTGGCGGTGGCGGTGGGGAGAGGGGTTGGCGTAGTGGTGGCGGTTGCTGTTGGCGCGGCGGTGGCAGTAGCTGTCGGCGTGGGAGCAGGAGCGGCCGTCGGTATGGGGGTCGGCACCGCCGTTGCGGTCGGCGGGGGTGTCGCCGTGGGGTTGACGATGATTGCTGGCGGCACCCCTGCTGGCAGCGGCTCGCTGGCCCGATAGAGATCGCTCAACTCTCGCGTCAGGTCGAGGTAAAAATCGCCATAGCCCACGCTGGGCTCGATCTGCGAGCCTTCCATCCACTCGTTAAAACTGGTGATCACCACCCAGTCGGCCCCGCTCTCGATCGCTCCCTCCCAGCAGTCACGGTAGTAGGCCCCGCCGGCCCGGTCACGGACAAAGGCGTCCGGGCGGCCAGTTACCAGGTCGTTATAGCCCGGCATCACTGTCGCCACCCAGAACCTGACCGCGCCGTGGTCGGCGTTCCACTGGTGCACCTGCCCTCCCCAGCGCCGCAGCGTCGCTCCTGGCTGGGCATCCCAGGCCACGCTATAGAGATGCGTGCCGTCAAAAGGCCCCAGATAGTCCAGATTCACCCCCTCCGCAATCCAGATACTTGTGTGCTGGGGATCCACCTGGTCGCGGATTCCGTACCACGTCTCCACCGGGAAACGATCCTGCCGCCAGAAAAAGACAACCGGCCGGCCGCCCACCCGCAGGTAGGCCGGGTGGGCCGCGTGGACGGAGAGCAGATACTGAAGAGCAGCCGTCACATCGGCTTCAGAGTTGATAAAAGGGCTAGTGACCTCGAAATCGACCGCCGCGGCAAAGCCATGCCGCGTGGAGATGTCCAGCAGCGCGGCAAAGTTGGTCTCGGTCTGGTTGTTCTCCACCTGCGGGCCGTACCAAGACTGGACGAGGGCATCGATCCCGGCCTGCTGGGCCTGGAGGACGTGGCGCTCGATGGCAGCGGGATCGGCCGAGAGATAGGGCTGGGCTGGCTGGTCAGAGAGGGGCTTCTGCCAAGTCGTCATATCGAACCAGGCGTAGTAAAAGGCCAGCACCAGCCGCTCGCCCAATCCGTCAGCGGGGGCCGGGCGGGCCAGTCCTGCCACAAGCAGCAGTACCACCAACAACAGAGCACGGGTGCGCCTCATCATAGGCCGGATTGTACCACGGCCCTTCCGTTTGGTGAAGCGGAGTAGAACCGTGCCGGGCCAGGCGGGAAATAGTCGCGTCGGAATAAAACAGCCCTTGCCGCCGCCACACCTCTATCGTACAATATAGCCGTGGAGGAAGCCCAATGCCATTTACAAATGTTAACGGAACCAGGCTCTACTACACCGTGCACGGGAAGGGGGGACCAGCAGTCTTGCTGATCCATGGCGCGGGGGGGAGCCACCTGCACTGGCCCTCTTCCCTGCGCCGCCTGCCGGGCGCGACGGTCTATGCCCTCGACCTGCCCGGCCATGGCCGTTCGGAGGGCATGGGCCACCAGCAAATCGAAGCATACGCCGCAGACACGGTGGGCTTTCTGGACGCGGTAGGCGTGAAACAGGCCGTGCTGGTCGGCCACTCTATGGGCGGCGGCATCGCTCAAACGATCGCCCTCACCGCTCCGCAGCGCGTAGCTGGGTTGGTGCTGGTATCCACCGGGGCCAAGCTACGGGTCGCCTCCGCTATCCTAGAGGGGCTTTGGCAAGACCTAGGCGGGACGGTCAAGTTGATCGCCGCATGGGCGTGGGGGCCCGAGGCCGACCCGGACATGGTAGCGGAAGGATGGCGCGCGATGGAGGCAACTGGGGCACGGGTCGTCCACGGTGATTTCGCGGCCTGCGACCGGTTCGATGTGCGGGCACGGGTATCCGAGATCGCCACGCCAACGCTGGTGCTCGCCGGCTCGGCGGACCGGATGACGCCGCCCCGCTTTGGTCAATGGCTGGCGGACCACATCCCCGGCGCGAGCTTTCACCTCGTCGAGGGAGCGGGGCACATGCTCATGCTGGAAAAACCGGCCGCGGCCGCCGCAGCCATCACAACTTTCCTGCACTCGTAGGGCAGGTCTTCAACCTGCCCTACCTGTGGTTCTTGGCCAGCTTGGCAAAGAGGTCGAGAAACTCCTCATTATCCTGCGTCCCACGGAGAACGCGCAGCAGGTCCTGCATCGCCTGGGGGACCGGGTAACCGGAGGAGTGGGAATCCAAAAAGCTCTGCCGCATCAGCCACACCTTTTGCAGCGTCTCCTCATCCAGCAGCAACTCCTCCCGCCGCGTGCCAGAGCGCTCGATATCAAAGGCAGGAAAGATACGCCGTTCCTGCAGCCGCCGGTTGAGGTGGAGCTCCATATTACCGGTTCCCTTGAACTCTTCATAGATCATATCATCCATCCGGCTGCCAGTCTCGATCAGACAGGTGGCGATGACCGTGAGGCTTCCCCCCTCCTCGATATTGCGCGCCGCCCCAAAAAAGTTCTTGGGGGGATAGAGAGCGGCAGGGTCGAGGCCACCAGAGAGCGTCCGCCCGCTGGGGTTCACCACCAGATTGTAGGCCCGAGCCAGCCTGGTGATGCTGTCGAGGAGGATGACCACATCCCGGCCGCATTCCACCAGTCTCTTGGCCCGTTCCAGCGCCATCTCCGCCGCCCGTGCGTGGTTCTGCACCGGCTCGTCAAAAGTGGAGCTGATCACCTCCGCCTCCACCGAACGATCCATATCGGTCACTTCCTCCGGCCTCTCGCCGATCAGCACCACCATCAAGTGAATCTCGGGATGGTTGGCGGTGATGCCGTTGGCGATCTTTTTTAGCACCGTCGTCTTGCCGGCCTTGGGCGGGGAAACGATCAAACCGCGCTGCCCCTTGCCGATAGGGGCGATCAGGCTCAACAGGCGCGTCGTCAGGTTGTGCGAGTCCGTCTCCAGAATCAGTCGCTCGTCGGGAAAGATGGGAGTCAGTCGCTCGAAACGAGGGCGCTTTTTAGCCGCCTCCGGGTCAAAGCCATTGACGGCCTCCACACGCAAGAGGCCATAGTACCGCTCGGTTTCCTTGGGAGGGCGGACCTGACCCACGACCATATCGCCACGGCGGAGGCCAAAGCGTCGGATCTGGGACTGGGAGACATAAATGTCATCCGGCCCCGGGAGATAGTTATGGGCACGCAGAAACCCAATGTTATCATCGACAATATCCAACACACCACCGCCAAAGATCAGCCCCTCCCGCTCCGCCTTTGCCCGCAGGAGACGGAGGATCAGGTCCTCTTTCTTCAGGCGGCTATAGCCGGAGACATCCATCTCTTTGGCCATCTCCCGCAACTCGCTCAGCCTCTTTTTATCTAGATCGGCCATGTCCATCTTTACTGTGTCCACAACATCTCCTCCCTGCGAAACCGCTCGCTCCCCTACCCGTCGTAGCGGGCGATGAACGCTTCCGCCTTTTCTACCAGCTCCCGGTTCCCGATGTACAGAGGTACGCGCTGGTGGAGGCTTTCGGGAACGACATCGAGAATCCTCTGCCAGCCGTTGGAGGCCGCCCCGCCGGCATTCTCCGCGATGAATGCCAGGGGCGCAGCCTCGTAAAGCAAGCGCAACTTGCCCTCAGGACGCTTGGGGCTGGACGGATAGTAGTAAATTCCCCCATCCAGCAGATTGCGGTGAAAATCGGCCACCAGAGAGCCGATATACCGACCCGAGAGAGACTCGCGCGGCTCCGCCTCGTCCATCCCCTGCAACCAGTGGGTGAACCGCAACACACCATCGCTCCAGCGTCGCTCGTTGCCCTGGTTGACGCTATAATACTTGGGGGTCTGCGGGATATGGATATCGGGGTGAGAGAGCAGAAACTCGCCCACTCCGGGGTCCAGGGTAAACCCATGCACGCCATTCCCCGTGGAGTAGACCATCATCGTGCTGGAGCCATAGATGACGTACCCGGCCGCCACCAGGTCGCGCCCTGGCTGCATAAAGTCCTCCATAGTGGCTGGCCCCTCGGCCGACCTGCGGCGGTAGACGCCAAAGATGGTGCCGATGCTCACATTGACATCGATGTTGGAGGAGCCATCCAACGGGTCAAAGACCAGCACATAAGGGCCGGTGGGGTACCCCTCCGGTATGTGAATTATGCCGGGCACCTCCTCTGACGCCATCGCGGCCAGCCGGCCGGTATACGAGTTCACCCGCACCATCGTCTCATTGGCAAAGACGTCCAGCTTCATCTGCTGTTCGCCCTGGATGTTCATCTTGCCAGCCAGGCCCAGGATCTCGACCAGCCCTGCCCGCGTCGTCTCCCGGGCGATGATCTTGGCCACCAGAGCGATGTCATAGAGCAGGCTGGAAAAGACCCCGGTCGCCTCCGGGTACGTGCGCTGCCGCTCCAAAATGTGTCGTTCGATGGTGATGATTTCTTCGGCCATCGTTTACCCCCTGTACCACACCCACTTGGACCTGTGCATACTTCTGATCACGTCGGTCGTGGAGAGAATACCCAACGGCACTCCCTCCTCGTCCACCACCAGCAAGCGGTGAATGCGGCTGTCCAACATCTTTTGTGCCGCCTCCGCCACGGGCACATCCTCGCCCACCTCGATCGCCTCCGGCGTCATCACCTCTGCGGTCGGAATCTGGGCCAGATCCTCTCCATAGTGAGCGATGACGTCGATATGAGAAACCACGCCCAGGGGACGTTGCCCCTCCTGTTCGGCCACGATGATGGCGTGGACGTCGGTGTCTGCCATCACCCGAACGACCTCTTGCAAAGGTGCATCCGGGCGACAAAAGATCACCCCCTTGTGGTAGATGTCGCGGACTCTTTGTTCTGCCATTATCACCTCCTACTCGTCAACTATCGTGAGTACGACCGGAGATAAACAACTGCACGTACAACCAAGTCCCCAATGCGCCGGGACATGCCGCTGCGCTACGAGCCATGCAGCCACAATGCAAAGTAATAGCCGATCACACACGCCCAGAGGACACTATCCACCCGATCCAGCGCCCCTCCGTGCCCGGGGAAAAGCTTGCCCGAGTCCTTTGCCCCTGCCTGCCGCTTGATCATTGAGACGACCAGGTCGCCCAGTGGTGCCAGCGTCGCCACCAGCAGCCCCAGCCATAGCCCCTCCACCAAGTCGGGGCGGGAGGGCCACCCGCGCAGCCCCCACAGGGTCATCAGGCCCCCGCTGCCGAGCGTCCCGGTGACGATGCCGCCGAGGTATCCCTCCCAGGTCTTGCCGGGGCTGAGCGTGGGGGCCAGCTTGTGTCGTCCCCAGGCTCGCCCAATGGAATAGGCTCCGCTGTCGGCTAACCAGATGGCGGGGAGTGCCGTCATCATCCACCACAGACCATCCGGCAGCGCTCGCAGGCGGATGAGGTGAGCGCCGCACCAGCCAACGTACAGCCCACCCGCGATAGTGAGCGCCCAATCCGCCACCGGGCTCCCGTCCCGATGGGCCAATTGCCACGCCAGAGACGCCATCAACACCAGGCTCAGGCCAGGCCCCAGCAGCTTGAACGCCGGCCACTGAGCATCAAGGAGCAGGAACCACAGCAGCAGGACGGCAAAGCCTGTCGCTGGCTGAAAGCCCCCCCGCTCCACCAAGCGGCAGAACTCGACGACGGCCAGGGTGAGGATCACCACCACGAATCCCAGGAGCCAAACCCCTCCCAGGCCAATCGCGGCAAGCGCCAGAGGCAACAAGAAAGCAACCGTCAGCAAGCGGGTACGAAACACGACTGTTTGCGGTAGCCTGCGCTCTGATTACTCGGGCAGCAGGCCAAAGCGGCGTTCGCGCTGATTGTATGCCACCAGCGCCTTGTACAACTCATCCTTGTCAAAATCGGGCCAATAGGTCGGCGTTACATAGTACTCGGCATAGGCACCCTGCCAGATGAGAAAATTACTGACGCGCATCTCCCCGCTCGTGCGGATCACCAGGTCCACATCGGGCAGGCCAGCGGTATATAGGTGATTCGCGATCACGTCCTCATCGATCTCGGCAGCCGGTATCCCAGCCTCGATAATTTGCCGCACAGCATCCACTATCTCGGTCCGGCCGCCATAATTAAAGGCCACGTTCAACACCAAGCGGTGGTTGTCCCTGGTCAGTTCGACGGCCTTTTTCACCTTTCGTTGCAGCCGCTCCGGGATCCGCTCCTGGCGGCCGATGTGGCGCAACTGGACACCTTCCCGATGCAGTTTCGCCACCTCCCGGTCCACCATCTGCTCGAAAATACGGAGCAGCCCCTGCACTTCCTCCTCCGGGCGGCCCCAGTTCTCGGTGGAGAAAGCATAGATAGTCAAAATAGGAATCCCAAAGTCCGCCGCCGCCCGGAGCACGCGGCGGAGGTTGTCTACACCCGCCCGGTGCCCTGCCAATCGTGGCAGCCCCCGCGCCTTGGCCCAGCGCCCGTTGCCATCCATAATGATGCCGACGTGAGCAGGTATATGGCTCAGCGGGGGATACGGCTTCTCGGCTGTCGACTCGGGAACCATATACTCGTTCCTTGACAGTACCTTCTCGTTGTTACTTTGACAATGTCGCCTTTCCCCGCCCTTGAGCCCTCGAGGGGAGCTTGGCTGCCCGAGCGCGGGGCTGAATCCCCGCGCGGGCCAGCGGGCTGGGCTAATGTAACATTGTCAAGTTACTCGCCAGGGTTCAGACAAGCCTCGTGTTGTCAGCCCGAGGAGCAAAGCGACGGAAAACTGACCGCGCCAAGCCGAATCGCGGGCCAGCAAAGCTCTGCAGTCGCCCCAAACGACGCCCCTGAGCCAAAGGGAAAAAGCAAAGACACACCCACGCCAGGCCCGTCAGACGGCCTAGACCTGCATAACCTCGTGTTCCTTGCGCTCTCCAACCTCGTCGACCTTTTTGCCATACTCGTCGATCAGGTCCTGCAGGTCATCACGGCCGCGATAAAAGTCGTCCTCGGAGATCAGCTTTTCCTTCTCAAAGTCGCGCAGGTCGTCCAACGTTTCTCGACGGATGTTGCGCAGGGCGATCTTGGCCTCTTCGACCCGCCGCTGTACCAGGCGTACCAGTTCCTTGCGCCGTTCCTCGGTCAGGCTGGGGATCACCAGGCGGATGATCTTGCCGTCGTTGGAAGGAGTGAGGCCCAGGTCCGATTTGAGGATCGCCCGCTCGATGTTCTCCAGCGAGGAGGGGTCATAAGGCCGGATAGTGAGCAACTGTGGCTCCGGCGCACTGATGACGGCCAACTGGTTGAGCGGGGTCGGCGTGCCGTAATATTCCACCATCACCCGTTCCACGAGCGCGGGGCTGGCCCGGCCGGTGCGAATGGCCCGCAAGTCCATCTCCAGCGCCTGGAGCGACTTTTTCATCCGTCCCTTTGTCTCGCGCATCAGGTCACTGATCATCGCCGCTCACCGTCCCCCAGAAAAGATCGATCCATTATGAACCGAGATCATCGTGCCCACCGTCTCCCCGAGCACCGCTTTCTCCAGGCTGCCCGGCTGCCAGACATCGAGCACGATAATAGGCAGGTCGTTGTCCATGCACAAAGAGAGCGCCGTAGCGTCCATCACACCAACGCGCATATTGAGCGCGTCCAGATAGCTCAACTGCTCGAATCGCTCCGCGTCGGGATTCTGCCGGGGGTCCTCCGAGTAGACCCCATCCACCTTGGTCGCCTTGATCAACAGATCGGCGTCTATCTCCATCGCCCGCAGCGCCGCCGCGGTATCGGTGGTAAAGTAGGGATTACCCGTCCCCCCGCCGATGATGACCACGCGCCCCTTCTCCAGGTGACGGACCGCCCGCAGGCGGATATACGGCTCGGCGATCGCCCGCATCTCGACCGCCGTTTGAACGCGGGTCTCTACTCCCATCCGGTTCAGGGCGTCAGCCAGTGCCAGGGCGTTCATCACCGTCGCCAACATCCCCATATGATCGGCCGTCGCGTGGTCCATCCCGTGCTTCAGGCCGTCCCGCCCGCGCCAGATATTACCGGCCCCCAGGACGATGGCGACCTCCACTTCGTGGTCGCGCACCGCGACGACTTTGGCCGCGACCTCATCGGCGCGGCGGGGGCTGATCCCATAGCCAGTCGGCCCGGCAAGCGCCTCGCCGCTCAGTTTTAACAACACACGCCGATACCGTGCCACGGCCATTGAACGATCACCTTTCGCCCGTCCCCGCGCGAGGGGAACACACCCTACAGGCCCTCCCCCAGCTCATAGCGGACAAAGCGCCGCAGCACGACGTTTTCGCCCACCCGGGCTTTGAGGTCCTGGAGCACATCTCCCACCGTCCGCTCCTCGTCCTTGACAAAAGGCTGCTCCAGCAGGCAGACCTGGCGGTAGAACTTGTCCAGGCGGCCTTCAACGATGCGCTCCACTATGTGCTCCGGCTTGCCCTCTTCAAGAGCCTGAGCGCGATAGACCTTTTTCTCCGCCTCGATCTCATCCGCCGGGACCTCGTCCCGCGATATGTAGCGCGGGGCGGCGAAAGCGATGTGCAGCACCAGGTCGTGGGCCAGGGCCTGGAACCCCTCCGTGCGGGCGACAAAGTCAGTCTCGCAGTTCAGCTCCAACATCACCCCCACCCGGTTCCCAGGATGGCCGTACACCTCCACCACGCCCTCCGTGGCCACCCGGCCCGACCGCTTGGCCACATCGGCCAGCCCTTTTTCCCGCAAGGCGGTCAGAGCGGCGTCGAAATCCCCGCCGCTGGCCTCCAGCGCCTTGCGGCAATCCAAGATACCAGCCCCGGTCTTGTCCCGGAGCTCTTTCACCATCGCTGTCGTGATCTCCAAAGGTCCTCCTCGTTCAAATAGCGCCGCACAGGGAAAAACCTATGCCGCCGCCTCTACGTCCGGCGACTTCTCATCCGGCTCGCCCGCCGGCTCCTCCGGCGGAGCTGCCTCGGCCGGCTCCGCTTCCACGGCGAGTTCCGCAACCGGCTCTGTTTCCACAACCGCCTCCTCAGCCGGTGCTTCCTCCTCCGTCGGGGACGGGACGTCAGTCTCAGGTTGTGCGCCCTCCTCCTCGTCAAAGCGCAACTCCCGCAGCCGCGCCAGGGTGGCAGAACTGAGGTACTTGCGGTCCTCCTCGACCAACTCCTCCACCCCCGCCACCTCCGGCTCGTGAGCCTTGCGCAGCGCTAACCCCTCCATAACAGCATCCGCTATCAGGCTGGTGATGAGACGAATTGCGCGGATGGCGTCGTCGTTGCCCGGAATGACATAATCAATCGGGTCGGGGTCGCAATTGGTATCCACGATGGCGATGACGGGAATGTCAAGCTTGTTCGCTTCCCGAACCGCTGTGGTCTCGCGCTTCACGTCCGCCACATAGAGCAAGGAGGGCAGTTCTTTCATCTCTTTGATGCCGCCAAGGCGACCATTCAACTTGGCGATCTGCCGGTTCAGTCCCAGCGCTTCCCTCTTGGTCAGCAGGTCGAACTCCCCCCGATCCCGACGGGCCTCCAGGGAGAGCAGGTAGTCGATCCGCTGGCGAATCGTGCGCCAGTTGGTGAGCGTGCCGCCCAGCCAGCGCTGGTTGACATAGGGCATACCGCAGCGTGTCGCTTCCTGGGCGATCGATTCCTGTGCCTGCCGCTTGGTCCCGACAAACAGTATCGTGCCTCCCTCTGCGACGGTGTCGCGCACCAGCGCGAACGCCTTCTCCAGCGCCTTCATCGTCTGCTGCAGATCGACGATGTGGATGCCGTTTCGCTCGGTAAAGATGTAGGGCTTCATCTTGGGGTTCCAGCGCCGCGTACGATGTCCAAAGTGAACCCCGGTCTCTAGAAGCGCTTTCATAGAAACAACAGCCATTGGGGAAACCTCCTTCTTTTCGTTTTGTCCTCCGCCCCTCTCGACTTGGCAAAGAAACCGGTATGGCTGTCTAACCGGCACGGTCCCGCCAATCGAGGAGCGTGTGTTCTAGGCCTCAGGCCCAGGGGCATTCTACCATAAAGTAGCGTATGGTGCAAACAGTTGCATGCCTCTCCAACCGTGCTATAATCCTGCTGCCCACCGGATATGGCGAGAAACGCAACGTGGAGAAATGAATAGATGGCACAGAGAAGTGTAAGGCGACAAGCAACACACGGAGGGCAGTGGCTTTTCGTGCTGAGCCTGGCGTTCTTGTTCCTCATTATCAGCGGCGGAATTGGTTACGCGCTCTACCGTCAGGTGAGAGATTGGGTGAGCAACTCCGACACGCTCCCCGTGTTGGTCCAGAACGAGCCAGGCGAGGGCATCGACTGGGCGCCCGGACAGCCCCTCCCTACCTGGGAGGGAACCGACCGAGTGAACATCCTGGTGATGGGCATCGACGAACGAGAGAGCGAGGATGGCCCCTGGCGGACCGACACGATGCTCGTGCTCACGATCGACCCGCTGAGCAAATCCGCCGGCATGCTCTCCATCCCCCGCGACCTGTGGGTGCCGTTCCCCGTCCCCGACTATGGTGATGGACGCATCAACACCGCCAACTACCTGGGCGATCTCTACGACTACCCCGGCGGCGGCCCGGCTCTGGCTAGGGACACGGTCGAATATAACTTGGGCATCCGCATCCAGTACTATGTCCGCGTCAACTTTCGCACTTTTGTCGAACTGGTGGACCAGATCGGGGGGATCGACATCTATGTGGAAGAAGAGATCAACGACCCTCTCTACCCCTCCCACAACCCAGCCGATCCCTACGGCTACGAACCCCTCTACATCCCCGCTGGCTGGGTCCATATGGATGGAGACCTGGCCCTCCGCTATGCCCGCACGCGCCATTCGAACGGCGGTGATTTCGACCGCGCCAGGCGGCAACAACAGGTGTTGCTAGCCGCCTTTGACAAGGTGACTCGCCTGGACATGCTGCCGCAGTTGGTCTCCCAGGCCCCCCAGATGTGGGAGACGATCAACAACTCGGTGGTGACCAACCTCAGCCTAGACGAGATCGTCCGCCTGGCCAACCTGGCTACCCAGATCCCCGCCGAGAACATCCAGGGGGCTGTCATTGACGAGGAATGCACAATGTTCTGGGAAACCCCCGACGGCCAACAGGTGCTGGTGCCGGTGCGGGATTGTATGCGACAACTACGGGACCGCATCTTTACCACTCAGGTTCCCACCACCCAGGACGACACGGCCGCGCGGCTGGCCGAGGAGGCCGCCACGGTGGAGGTGCGAAACGGGACCATCACCAGCGGCCTGGCCCAGTCCACAGCCGACTATTTGACAGGACAGGGCATTGATGTGGCGACCTATGGCAACGCCGACCGGTTCGACTATGCCGAGTCGCTCATCATTGTCAATTCGGGCAAGACCTTTACCGCCGGGGTCATCGCTCAACTGTTGAACCTGCCGCCGACGGCGGTGGTGGACGCTCCCGATTCCCAGGCGGGGGTGGATATCGTGGTGATCCTGGGAGCCGATTACCAACCGGCCACGCCGTAACACACCGCAAGGAGGCCGCCATGCCAACGCTCCGCTGCTGCGTTCTGGGAGCGACCGGGTTCATCGGCGGGCAGATAGCGCGCGCTGTCCTGACCCGGGGATGGGCAGTGCGCGGCGTGCGCCACCGCGCTGGCACCGTCGGTGCGCTGGGCGACATCGCCGCCAAGATCGAGTGGGTGGAAGCAGACCTATCAGACCCGGCGTCGCTGGTGACGGCACTTCAGGGCTGCCCTCTCGTCTTTCACGCCGCCGCCTACTACCCCCAGCGCATCCGCGACCCGTGGGCCGCTATCCGCCACGGTCTGAGCGGGATGCGGAACCTGCTGGCAGCCGCTCGAACGGTTGGAACCCGGCGTCTGGTCTATACCAGCAGTCTCTCCACCGTGGGCCCACCATCGGCCTCTGGCCGCTTGGCCAACGAGGAGGACCTTTACCTGCCCGGTTCGGTCACCACTCCCTACTTTGAGGTCAAGTGGGCGATGGAGCAGGAGGCGATGCGCGCCGCAGCCACGGGGCTGAACGTGGTGGTGACGCTCCCCACCATCGTCCTGGGACCCGGCGATGTGAAACCCACCACCTCCGGCCTGCTGCTGATGGTGGCCCGCCGACGGCTGCGCTGGGCCGTGGAGGGAACTGTCAACGTGGTGGACGGGCGGGACCTGGCTGCCTGGCACGTGCTGGCTGCCGAGCGAGGCGAAGCGGGGCGACGATACATCCTGGGCGGGCACAACATCACCATCCGGGAAATGCTGACGACGATGGCCGAGGCAGCAGAGGTCCCCCCACCGCGACGGGAGCTCCCCCTGGGACTCGTGGAATGGGCCGGACGGATCGGCGCCCGCTTGGGCGTCCCCTCCGCCGGGCAGGTGAGGGCCATCCGTCACTGGCAACCGGTGGACACTGAACGCGCCCGCCGCGAACTGGGCACCCCCGCCGCCCGCCCTTTCATCGATACCTGCCGGGACACCCTGAGCTGGTTCCGCGAGCACGGGTACCTGCCTCCCCGACCGGAGAGGGACGGGCAAGAGGACTGATTCTGACCACGGGAGGGAGCGATGTCTCTGAGAGACGTGTTGGCCGTGATCCTGGGCGGAGGACGGGGGACGCGCATCTACCCGCTGACCAAACTGCGGGCCAAGCCTGCTGTCCCTATCGCCGGCAAGTACCGCCTGATCGACATTCCCATCAGCAACTGCATCAACTCTGGCATCAGCCGCATCTTTGTCCTCACCCAGTTCCTCTCCGCATCACTCCACCGTCACGTCTACGAGACCTACAAGTTCGACGCCTTCTCCCACGGCTATGTGGAGATCCTGCCTGCCGAGCAGACACTCACCAGCACGGACTGGTATCAGGGGACAGCCGACGCGGTCCGCCGGCAGATGCACCGCTTTACCAGCCGCTCGCCCAAGGATGTGCTGATCCTCTCTGGCGACCACCTCTACCGGATGGACTTTGCCAAGTTCATCGCCTTCCACCGCCAGCAGCGAGCCGATGTCACGATCGCCGCCCTACCCGTCCCGGCAAAGGACACCTCGCGCTATGGCATCATCAAAGCCGACCCGGAGGGGCGAATCCTCTCCTTCCGGGAAAAACCACAGACCGACGACGAGTTGGCAGGGCTGGAGAGCCGCCACGACGAGCGCCCCTATCTGGGCTCGATGGGCGTCTATGTCTTCCGCATGGATGTGTTGACCAAGCTGCTGGAGGAGACGACGGGGGATGACTTTGGTCACAATATCATCCCCGCCGCCATCTCGTCAACCAGGGTCTATGCCTACCCCTTTGAGGGATACTGGGAGGACATCGGAACAATCGCCGCTTTCTACGAGGCCAACCTGGCCCTCACACGGCCCAACCCCCCTTTCGACTTTTACGACCCCCGCCACCCCATTTACACCCACCCGCGCTTCCTGCCCGCCTCCCGCATCGACGGCTGCCGGCTGGAGCGGACAGTGGTGACCGAGGGGTGCCGGCTCTATAACGCCGATCTGGAAGAGTGCATCATCGA
>JAOZPF010000140.1 GCA_029932895.1 Anaerolineae bacterium
CGTCGTGGAGGGGTTTGGTGGCGGGGGCGTCTCTGACGGGTTGGGTGGCACCTGGGTGGGCGGCGGTACCTGGGTGGGCGGGACCGGCGTCGGCGGCCCCTGAGTAGGCGGCTCCGTCGGTGGCTGGCCGCCGCTGCAAGCGGCGGCACAGGAGAAATCACCAATGTTTCCATTGTATATACATCTCTGGCAACATGCTCCACCTGGGGGAGGGCAATTAGAACAGCCCGCAGGGCACTGTCCTCCTTGCTGGCATGGGCCAGACGACGGGGCTCCAGCGGAGCTAGTCCTGGCCAGTCCGGTCGTCACAAGTAAGACCACCACAATCCCCACACCAACGCCCAGAGGAAGAACCCGCCTACCCCTCTCGCCCATACGCATCTCCCCTATTGGCCTGGAGCGTTAAGTATCTCCAGAAAATCGTTCATTTTCCAGTGGCCACTGCGAGGGTCGTACCGCATCCGGTAGAGGATGATCCCACTTCGCTCACGCGGCTCCTGGCTGAGCAGTTCGCCGGTCTCGTTATCATACGTGCTGTACGTCCCGTCCTGGCAGGTGATCCCCAGCGTGCATTCCAGCCCGTCCTCGCTCCACTGCTGTGCCTGATATATGCAGGTCTGCCAGTCCAAGAACGCAAGCTGGATAGTGCCTTGGCGTAAATCCCTGGTCTGTGTCAACACTCCCTGTAACTGGAAACCGCTTGTCCAATCCTGATAGACCTGCTCCAACGCATCATAGTCTGGCGGCTTGGTGTCAATGACCGCTGCACGGTATCCATCGTGCTGAGCCTCTGCTGCTTCTTGCACCATCTCTTCCACGCCTTCTGGTGGCCACCAGCGACCATCCTCATCCTGGGTCATCTGGTCGGACCACCAGGCGGGGCAGCAGGGAGGCTCCTCGGTCGGGGTGGGGGTGATCCACTCTTGCCCCCACTCGGTCGCGGTGGGGCTGGGCAGGGCCTCGGTCGGGCTGGGCGGCACGGTGGCGGTCGGGGTGGGGTCCCACGGCTCTGCGGTGGGCCGGGCACTGGCACCCAGCCCAACAACGGTGATAGCCAGCAGCACCACCAGCACACTCAGGCCAATCAACCCCCACGCCAGCGGGGTCAGCCGCTGGTACACGGGCCGCTTTGCGGCAGAGAGTTTGAACGTCGGCTTGTGTTGTGCGCTCATCGATTTACCTCCTCTCGGGGAACACGGACCAACCCCAGGGCGACCATCTGATCAAAATGATGATCGAAAGCCATAACCTCGGCAATGGACATCCGCTGGGCCAGGGCCAGAATGGAACAATCTACGTAACTCCAGTTCTTGTCTATGTAGTGGGCAAAGACCTGCCACGTAGCGCGCCGGTCGTCAGCCTCCAGGTAGTGCAACCGGAAGCGGGTGCTCTCCTGCAAACGGGTGCCCACCGCCACGGCCGCCGCCGCCCCCAACCGGCTCTTGATCAATGTCATCGCCTCCGCAAACACGGTGTCCGGCATCACATAGAGCGCGTCCGTTTCTTTCAAAAACACGCTGACGGCCAAAGCGTGCCGGTCGCGCGGGTCGGCCATCGCCAGAAGCGCCCCAGAGTCGACCAGGATTCGACGCATCATCGACCATCTCCTTTCAGGCGAATGGGACGTCCGTCCTCCCCGCGAGCGTACCGCTGCGGAGCGATCTCCCAGGCATGAATACCACCCTCCCGCTCCTCCGCATAAGGCCCAATCCCCTTGCGTGCCATCAGGTCGGCCATATAATAAAGAGTAGGATCCTCACTCGGCGGGATGGAATCGATCAGCGGCTTGGCCTCCGTGCCAATACCCACGATCTCCCAGATGGGGTCCTCCGTGATGGGCAGAGGTTGACGCTGCCGGAGCAATAGGGTCACCGCCTCGCGGACGAGCTGGGAGACGGAGGTGTTCTCCGCCTCGGCTAGAGCGCGAAGCTGACGATGCTGCCCAGGATCGAGCATCAACTGCGTGCGTCGCTTGACAGACATAGAGACCTCCTTCACTATGTGGTGTATTCAATATACACCATAGTGACTGCACTGTCAAGCCCTCTACTCGCCCCCCATCTCCGTCCCGTGTGACGCCTCGGCCACCCCCGCCACGGGCCGCGTGACGCGGGGGATACCCAGGAAGGCGTCCAGGAAGGGCGTGCGCACGCTCACCCGCCCCTCCACCAGGATCAGGTTCTCCTGCACGTACACCCCGTCCACGCGGAACGCGCCGCCGGTGAGGTCGTCGGCCACCCGCTGGGCGACCAGCGCCGCCTCCGGCCGCAGCTCGACCTCCTGCCACGCGGCCAGATAGTCCACGTCGACCAGCTTGCCCGCCTCCTGTGCCCCCAGGTCGGCCGCGTTCTGAGCGATGGCCACCCCCGCCGCGACGTTGCCCAGGTCGTAGGCCACCGCCAGCACCAGGAGCAGCACCGGCAGGATGACCAACAGCATCACGATGAAGGATTGGCCCGACTCGCGGTCGCAGGCTGCCGGTTGCAGGTTGTCCTTCATCGCTCCCACCTCGCTTTGTACGGCTCGATGTCCAGGCTGACCTGAGCCCGCAGGGGGACGTGGCCGCGCGGATAGAACCAGTTGACCAGCGGCAGGTGGTCCACCCGCACGTTGTAACCGGCCTCGCAGACAAAGACCTGTCCCCGCCCCCACACGTTGGCGGAGTAGGCACGGACGGAGAGCCCCTGCGGGTCGATGGCGGTCCCGGCCATAGCGGTCTCCACCGCCGTCACCGTCGCCTGGTCGAGGCCACGCCCGGCGGCGAGGGTCTCCACCCCCGTGCGGGCGCAGTTGCGGGCCGCCGCCGCCACCAGCACCTTCACCGGCTGCACCTGGCTGACGAACAGCACCAGGCCAAAGAGCAGCGCCAGGAGCAGCACGGCCATTATCAGCGGCACAAGGTCGCTCATCATCCCTCCGTGTAGGCTGCAAGTTGCAAGTTACAGGTTGCAGGTTGCAGGTTGCAGGTTGAACCTCGCAACCCGGAACTATTCAAACACATCCGCTGGACCAGGATAGAAATCCTCCAGGCGCTGGAAGGAACCGGCCCCCAGGTCGGCCCGCCCGCCGAACAGCGTCGCCGCCCAGCCACGCACCCGCACCAGCACCGACCTCCGCCCCGGTTCGGGGTCCACCACAACGGCCTGCGTCGCCCGGTCGGGGGAGATACCCCACCAGGCGGAGAGGTCGGAACCGGCCTGGGCCAGCCCCCACTCCGGTCCCGCCGCCGACCGCCCGCCGACCAGCGCCACCTGGTGCGCGGTCAGCACCGCTCCGGCACGCCGCACACCTGTCACGCCGGTGATGACGATGGCCACCACCAGGAGCCAGAAGAGGGTCTGGCCCAGTATCCAGTCCGTTCTGGCCATTACGGCCCCCAGTCCATCGGGACGGACTCGATCTGCGTGCCGGTTCGTTGGGCCAGGCGCATAATGGCCGGTCCCAGGATGGCGACGACGGCCAGGACCAGGGCCACGGCCACGCCGACGAGGATGACGGTGGTGGCGAGGTTGCTCAACCCGGCCTGCTCCTCCTCCCACCGCTCCTCCGGCGGCCACAGCGCACCGACCACCGCATTCCGCACGCGCAGATACCTATACAGTAGCTTCTCGTTCACCTTGCACCTCCTATGTGGGTTTCAGGTTGCAAGTTGCAGGTTTCAGGTTGAACCTGCAACCTGAAACCTGAAACCCGTAACCTGAAACCTGAAACCTGAAACCTATAACCCCTACATCCCTCCCAGGCTCGTGACCACCGTCCACAGGGCGGGGCCGCCGACGAGGACAAAGATGACCACCAGCGTCGTGCCGGAGACCAGGTAGGTCATCCGCTGCGTGTTGTCCTGCCCCTGCTGGCGCAGGAGCCGCGCCTGCTCGTGCTGCGCCGTGTCGGTGTGGGATTCCAGCACCGCTCCCAGCTCTCCCCCCTCTGCCAGCACCGCCATCAGGTCGCCGCACAGGTTGACCAGTGGCTCACAGAGCCGGTTGCGCTCGATCACCGTCCCCAGTCCCCGCTCCAGGTCGGCGGTGATGTCATAGACCTGCAGGGCGCGGTACAGCTCACGCACGAACGGGCCGCCGGGCCGCGAGGTCAGGTAGCGCAGAGCGGCGACAAAGGTACGCCCGGAGCGGACATAGACCCGCAGTTCCGGCACCTTGTACCCCATCTCCAGGATGATCTGCCGTCTTCGTCGCTCCGCTGCCGCCGCCAACTCCGAGTCGGGGTCGAAGAAGCCGAACAGCCCGGTCAGCAGTCCCAGGAGCGCCAGGGCCGGGTTCCAGTGAAAGAGCACCGCCGCCGCGCCCGCCAGCACCAGCCCGCCCAGGCCGAACAGCCCGGCGTGGAAGAGCTTGGCCGCCCACAGCGTCTCCAGGTTCCAGAAGGGGGCCTGGGGCGAGGGTGGGGCCGCTTCCCCTGCGGCCCAGTACCAATCGGCCTGCTTGAGGAGGGTCAGGTAGCGACCGTTCATCCCTCCCCGCCAGGTGGCGTCCTCCGCTCCCCGCCCGCGGAACCAGGCTGCCAGGTCCTCCACCGCGCCCCCCAGGGGGGCCAGCGGTCCACCGCGCAGCTCCCGCAGCCGGAACTGTTCGGGCCGTCCCTCCTGCTGTTGGGGCCGGGCCGCAAGGCGGGGCCAGGTCAGTCCGGCCCAGACGAAGAGGAAACAAAGCCCACCGGCAAAGGCGATGACGTATTCCATCCTTACCCTCCTGCTGCTGCCCGTATTCTGGTCAGCCGCTCGCGCACGAACTGGTCGCTCAGGAGCTGGCCCGGTCCCAGGTAGCCCATAAAGCGGGGGTGTGTCGAGGCGAAGATGGCGTCCAGGCTGGCGTCGATGTCGTAGGCAGGGACGATAGCGCCAAATGCCTCCTGGCCGCCTTCGATGACCACGTGCGCCCAGGCGATCACGCGCACGGTCAGGTAATCGCTCAGGTCCGGCCTGGCGAACAGCGCCAGCCAGTCCCCGGCGCTGGCCATACTGCGGATGGTGATCCCCGGCTGAAGGCCAAAGGTGCTCATTGTCATTCCCCTCCCCGCTCCAGAGCGACCCGTTTCACCACCAGTCCCCGGCTGGCGGTGCGGCGGGAATTGACGTAGGCGGCCACCGTCAGCACGGCGGCGAGGACGGCTGCGGCCGGTCCGGGGAGCGTCTCGAAGAACTCGGTCCCGTACCCCAGCCCGCCGGTGAAGATGGTAAAGAGCCGCAAGAGGAGCATCACCCCCCACGGGCCGATGACGCCCCACATCACGTCATTGCGCTGGCCGCGCTGCTCGTCTATTGTCTCCTCATAGATTCTCGCCATCTGCCGCGTCGAGGCGGCGTGGCGGGCCAGCATCGTCGAGACCTCCCCCGACTGCTCCTCGGCGACGATGAGCGCTGTCGCCAGGGCGTCAAAGATGGGGGACTGCCGCCGGTCGGCCACCGCCTGCAGGGCGGACGGCAGGGAGGAGCCGCCGCGCACCGCGGCCCTGATCTCTTCGAAATCGCGCGCCACCTCTGGCTGGCCGTAGGTAGCCACTGCCTCCAACGCCCGGTTCATCGAAGGGCGCACCCGCCAGGAGTTGACGATGGTGTCGGCGGCAGAAGCCAGCGCCTTGTGATAGCGGTTCAGCCGCTCGTTGCGCTCGTCCTCCAGCCGCGACCAGACAAAGGGGAAACCGGCCACCAGGCCGACGGGGAAGGTGAGCCAGGCTCCCGTCGCCAATCCCATCAGCAGGCCGAAGCCGGTGCCGTAGGCCAGGGAGCGGAGGATGTAGGCGCTGGCCGATATTCCTAGCCGGGCGCGGTCGAGCCGCACCTGGATACCGGGCAAGAGCGTCTCCCGCTGGGCGCGGACCACCCGCCTGCGCGGACCGGCCAGCCCCAGAAAGACCGCCAGCACGCCCCCACCCGCCAGCAGCGCCGGGATGAGCGCGATGAGAGATTCGTTCATCAGCACCCCCTTTACTGGTCCCAAGTCCGAGGTTCCAGGTCAGACCTCAGACCTCGGACCTGGAACCTTGGACCCCAGACCTGGGACCTCCGCCCGAAAGTCGAACTCCGCCCGCTCCTGCAACCTTCGCCGCAGCGACTCCGAGGGAAAGTTCCGCGTCCACTTTAGCTCTCCCCCGTCCCACTCCCACAGCGGCTCGACCACGATCTCGCTCCCCTCCAGCCGCTCCCGCACCTCGCCGATGCCGGTCACCCGCCGCGTCTCCGACCCGTCGGGGAGGCGCAGGCGGGAGAGGTGGACCACCAGGTGCAGGGCGGTGGCGACGTTCAGCCGGATGGCCCGCAGGGGCAGGTTCGACTTGCCCTCCTGCACCAGCGTCTCGATGCGCGTCAGGGTGGCCCAGACGTCGTCGGCGTGGACGGTGAACATCACCCCCTCGTGGCCGGTGTTGGCCGCGGTCAGGATGGCCGCCATCTCCGGCCCACGCGCCTCCCCCAGCCAGATGCGGTCCGGCTTCATCCGCAGGGCGTGGCGCACCAGGTCGGCCATCGTCACCGGCTCCACCCCCTCACTCGCCTCCCGCGTCACCAACTGCACCCAGTTCTCCACCGGGACCTGCAACTCCGGCGTGTCCTCGATGGTGACGACCCGCTCGTCCGCCTCCAGCACACTTCCGCAAGCGTTGAGGAAGGTGGTCTTGCCGGAGGCCGTCCCCCCGGCCACCACCACGTTCAGCCGCGCCCGCACCGCCGCCGCGATGAACCGCGCCACCACCTGGGGCATACTGCCCAGCTCGACCATCTCTTCCAGGGTCCGCGCCACGGGGCGGAAGCGGCGGATGGTGACCACCAGGTTCTCCCGGTTGGCCACCAGGGGCGGGGCGATGCCGTGGAAGCGGGAGCCATCTTCCAGCCGCCCGTCGGCCCAGGGGGTCTTGGTGGAGATGGGCCGCGCCCCGCCGGAGCGGTCCAGCTTGCGGTTGAAAAAGCGGCGCAGCTCGCCCGCGTCGGCAAAGCGGAGGGAGGTGCGCTCCTTGGGCCGCCCGGCCCGCACCACCCAGATCTCGGCGGGGCCGTTGATGAATATCTCCTCCACCTTCTCGTCGGCCATCAACTCTGCCAGCGGTCCCCAGCCCAGCACGTCGTCCACCACGCGGCGGGCGGTCACCTCCGGCTCTCCCTCCAGCCGGGGCAGACCCCGGCTGGCCGCCGACATCCCGTACCGGCGGGCCACGGTCAGCGCCAGGTCATAGACCGTCCGTTCCTCCTCCTCCCCGGCGTGCTCCAGTTGGGCGGCGCTGAGCAGCCCCCCTTTGCGGATGCGCTCGCGCACCTGTTCCAGGACGAAGGTGTAGGGGTCGGTCGCCTCGGCGGCCCGCGCCGCCATCATCGTCTCGGCGAAGGAGTCATCCTCCATCCGCTGCGTCACAGGCCGGTCGTCCCAGTCCCAGAAGCCGCTCACCCT
>JAOZPF010000141.1 GCA_029932895.1 Anaerolineae bacterium
GCCGGCGGTGATTACGACGGTGCTGTGGCTGCCTATCGTTCTGCCATTGCGGCCGCCCCCGATCTCTCCGCAGAGGTGGGATTGCGCGAGAAACTGGCGCTGGTCTATGTGGCGCAGGAGGAGTATGACGCTGCCGTGGCCCAGTACGACGCTATCCTGGATCAGGCCCGCATCGCTGGCTATAGAGCTCGCATCGCTCACCAGGCTGCCCAGACCCTCCTTCTGGCCGGTCGCGATGAGGAGGCCTATGCACTCCACCGCGAGGTCGTCGAGAGCTACCCCACCAGCCCGTGGGCCTACCAGTCGCTAGTGGTGTTGGTCGAGGCAGGGGCGCCGGGGGTGGACGATCTGACGCGGGGCATCGTGGATTATTATGGCGGAGCCTACGGTCCGGCAGTGACGGCCCTCTATCGGTATATCGAGAGCACCCCCGATCACTCTGGCGACGCCCACTACTATGCCGGACTGGCCCACCTGGATGCGGGCAGCCCGGCTCTGGCCGCGATCCAGTTCCAGACGCTGGTGGAGGATCATCCCGAAAGCAGCTACTGGGGTGACGGGTGGATGGGCTGGGCGCAGGCCCTGGCCGCGCAGGGGGATGTGACCGGGGCGGTCGAGACATACCGGGCGTTCTTCACGGCCGCACCTGATCACGCTCGCGCCCCGGAGGCACTCTGGGACGCAGCCCAGCTCTTGGAGGGGGCGGGCCAGCTCGATGAGGCGGCTCGCGCCTATGAGGATTGCCAGGCCGCTTTCCCTGCCTCCGTTTACGCCGCTCCATCCCTGCTTCGCGCCGGTTTGCAGTACATCCAGCAGGGAAATGCGGCGATGGGGATGGGGGACTGGCTGGCGCTGGCCGACGGGTACAGCGGGACCTACCAGGCTGCCGGCTTTCTCTGGCTGGGCAAGGGGTACCTGACCGTTGGATCACCCCTCTCGGCCACGGATGCGTTCAGCCGGGCGGTTCGAGCCGACCCCAACGGTTACTATGGCCTCCGCGCCGCCGACCTGCTGACCGATCCCCTGGCGGAGCCTTTTCCACCACTCTCTCGCCTCCCTCTGGCTGATCCCTTGTCCGGGCAGGCGCAGGCGGAGGCGTGGCTGGCGGACTGGCTGGGGCTTGGCGACGTAGACATCGGCGCGCTCGGTCCGGCGCTGGCATCCGACCCGCGTTTGCAGCGTGGCTTGGAACTGTGGCGGCTGGGGCGACAGGAGGAGGCCAAGGGGGAACTGGAGGCTGTGCGGCAGGGGACGGCAGACGACCCGCTGGCTCAATATCAACTGGCCCTGCTCTTTCGTGACATTGGCCTATACCGCTCCTCCATCCTGGCGGCGACCACACTCATCCAGCTCTCCCCAGCCGATACGGTGTTGGATGCCCCTCTCTTTATCGCCCGTCTGGCCTATCCCATCTATTACAACGACCTGGTTATATCCAATGCGCTCGCCCAAGATCTGGACCCGTTGCTGCTCTTTGCCCTCGTGCGGCAGGAGAGCCTCTTTGAGAGTTTTGCCAGCTCGTGGGCCTATGCGCACGGCCTGATGCAGGTCATACCCTCCACTGGTGAGGGAATTGCCGCGCAATTGGGCTGGCCGCCCGATTATGAAGCCGCCGATCTCCACCGCCCTGTCGTCAGCCTCCGCTTTGGCACTTGGTACCTGGCCCGGCAGCGGGACCGCTTCGGCGGGCGGCTCGACGTGGCACTGGCGGCCTACAACGGCGGTCCCGCCAACGCCGACCGCTGGCTTGCCGCCGCCGGGGATGACCCCGACCTGTTCTTTGAACTGATCACCCTGGGTGAGACCCGTCTCTACCTGCAGCGCATTCGCGAGCACTATGCTATCTATGCGGCGCTCTGGTAAAAAGTTACATTCTACACTTGTCACCAGCGCCAAGATGCGTTATACTGCCCACTATGGCAGAAATGGATCGCTCTCACGATTTGATCATTGGCGCCGGCATCGCCGCTATGCAGGCCGCGCTCGACCTCGGCAACGCTGGGTATGAGGTCTTTTTGGTCGAGCGGCTGCCCTCCATCGGCGGGCGAATGGCCCAGCTCTCCGAGACCTTTCCCACGCTGGACTGTGCCCAGTGCATCCTCACTCCTCGCACCGTCGACGTGGGCCACCATGACCACATTCATCTTATCACCTACGCCGAGGTCGAGTCCATCAGCGGCGAGGCCGGACATTTCCACGCTCGCATCCATCGCCACGCCGCCTATGTGGACTGGGACAAGTGCACTGGCTGCGGCATGTGTCAGGAAAAGTGCCCCACCAAGGTCCCCGCCGAGTTCGACCGCGGGTTGGGGTTGCGCAAGGCTGTCTACACCCTCTCCCCCCAGGCGGTTCCCAACAAACCGGTCATCGACCAGGAGCACTGCCTCTACTTGCAACGGGGCAAGTGTGGCCTTTGCGCCAAGGTCTGCCCTGTAGAGGCCATTGACTATCAGCAGCAAGATTCCTACATCGAGGTCGAGGCGGGGGCGGTTATCCTGGCTACGGGGTACAACCTCTACCGGTTGGAGGACCTGCCCGAATACGGCGGGGGCAAGGTCCCCGACGTGATTGATGCCCTGGCTTTCGAGCGGCTTCTCTCTGCCTCCGGCCCCAACGCCGGCGAGGTGCTGCGCCCTTCCGACGGCAAGCAACCCAAGGAGATTGTCTTCGTCCAGTGCGCTGGCTCCCGCGCGCCAGAGCGACATATGCCCTATTGCTCCAAGATCTGCTGTATGTACAGCGCCAAGCAGTCCATCCTCTACCGCCACCGGGTCCACGATGGTCAATCCTACATTTTTTACATCGACATTCGCTCTCCGGGCAAGCGGTATGACGAGTTCGTCCAGCGGGCGATGGAGGAGGAGGGCGTCATCTACCTGCGGGGCAAGGTCTCGCGGGTCTTTCGCCACAACGGCAAGGTGACGGTGATGGGGGCGGACACGTTGAGCGGCAAACAGGTGCGCATCGACGCCGACCTGGTGGTGCTGGCACCGGCGTTGGTCCCCCGCCCCGAGACGCGCCGCCTGGCCGAAATGTTGAATGTGCCCATCGACGAGATCGGCTGGCTCACCGCGGCCAATGGTGACCTGCAGCCAGTCGAGACCGGGCAGCCTGGTGTCTTTGTAGCCGGAACCGGAGTGGGGCCGATGGACATCCCAGAGACGGTGGCCCACGCCAGCGCGGCTGCAGCCAAGGTGATGGAGCTTTTCCGGCAGGGATAATAGCTGCTGTACGGAACCACTGGAGTGGGGTGATCCTATCGAGGTTCCCCACTGCATTGCCATTGTGATGGCCTTTGGGCAAGACCTGGATCTGATTCGCTGTCCCTGCCGCGCGTCGCTTCCTGGTCTGGGCCGATGATCTGGTGTACGGAAAGCGGTTCCGACCGGCGGAGGTAGGGGATTGGTGAATTGGTCATTGGCAAATTGACCGTTAGCTTGGCAAAACACATTGCCTCCGGTATAATTCTCCTCGATGCGTAAATTCCCGTTTCGGTTGGCGCACGGCACGGGCAAGGAGCTGACGGTTGCCGGAGTGCTGTTCGCCCTCGCCCTCGCGGCTAGTGTTATCTGGCCTCGATTCTACACGCTTCTGCCAGCGGTCCTGCTGGCGGTTCTCTTTGGCTTCCTGCTCCTCTTTTTCCGCGACCCCGTTCGTACTCCACCGCAGGATGACTCGCTGGTTCTGGCTCCTGCCGACGGAGAGATCATGGCGGTGGAAATGGTCGATGAGCCGCGCTTTCTGATTCACAGAGCGCTCAAGATCAGCATCTTTATGTCGCTGCTCAACGTGCACGTCAACCGAGCGCCGGTGGCGGGGCGGGTGGCATTGGTGCAACACGTCCCCGGTCAGTTCCTCCAAGCTTTCCGGCCCGAATCCTCCGCGCTGAACGAACACAACCTGATCGGCCTGGAGACCACCCACGGACGTGTCCTGGTCAAGCAGGTGGCTGGTATCCTGGCCCGCCGCATTGTCTGCACGGTGGAGGTGGGCCAGGAACTGGCGACAGGCCAACGGGTGGGATTGATCAAGTTTGGGTCGCGGGTGGAGCTGTTCCTGCCGCCAGAAGCAGAACCGGCAGTGCAGCCGGGAGACCGCACTCACGCCGGGCTTACCGTCATCGCGCGATGGAAAGGGGACGAGAGATGAGCCACTCGCTGCGTCGCCTGCTCCCAAATCTGGTGACTTTTGCCGGGCTGGCCTGTGCCTTCTCGGCGGTATTGGCCGCGGTGGAGGGAGTGTTTACCGTCGCTGGTGTTTGCATCCTCGCCGGCTACTTGCTCGATGCTGTCGACGGTGCGTTGGCCCGGCGGCTGGGTGTGACCAGCCCCTTTGGTCTCCAGCTCGACTCCCTGGTGGACCTGGTGACCTTTGGCGTGGCCTCTGCTTTGTTGCTCTATCAGTACCTGCATCTGCTAGGCACAAGCAGGCTGGTGATGTGGATTGTCTGTACTGTCTATGTGGCTGCCGGGGCTTTTCGCCTGGCCCGCTTCAACCTGCTCCCGCCCAAGCGCTCCGGAGGACACAGCTTGGGGCTGACCATCTCTACGTCCGGCGCGATGCTGGCACTTGCCGTATTGACTAACCAGGAGTACGGTCAGCGGTTGATTCCCGCCGCTGCTTTCCCGGTGCTGATGATCGTCCTGGCCTTGTTAATGGTCAGCCGCATTCGTTACCCCGAATTGGGTTCCATCCTCCTTCGCCGCAAGCTCAGCCTGGCTGGGTTGAGCGGCGCGGCTGTGCTTGCTATCTGGCTCTCCCCGCAACTGGTCTGGCTGGGTATAACCACAGCTTATCTCTCTCTCGGCCTGGTGCGGGCTGTCTATGGGTTGGTGCAATGAGGGTCACCTGGTGGCACCGGCTCCAAGGCCGAGGGCTTGGTACCTACGCTGCGCTGATCCGCCGTACCGCGCGCTATGAGGTTGCTGGACAGGAGAACGTGGACCGGACCCACGACACCGGGCAGCCCTCCATCACCGCGCTGTGGCACGGGATGACGATGATGCTCTCTGGGTATCTGGCCTCGCGGGTGGATCCCAGTCAATACGTGCTGATCATCCCCGACGACCACCGCGGGGCGGTATTGAGTGTGTGGGGCAAGATGCTGGGGGGCACCACTTTTCCCATCTCGATGCACGCCGAGTCGATGGTGGCGGCCCGCCGCCTGCTGGCGCTGATCGGCGAGATGAAAAAGGGCAAACGGCTCGTGATGAACCCCGATGGGCCGTATGGCCCCTCGCACGAGATCAAGCCTGGCGTGCTCTTTATCGCCCGCAAAGCGCGGGCCGCGGTCATCCCCGCCGGGCTGTTCACGGCAACCGGGTACCATATTCCCCGCTGGGACCGGTACACCGTGCCTTTTCCCTTTAGCCGCATCGCCCTGGTGTTTGGCGAGCCACTAGAGGTGGGGCCGGAAGATGACCTCGGACGGGCAAGGCTGGAGTTGAGGGAGCGGATGAACCAGGCCGAGCAGGATGCCAAAACGCTCTACTACGGCCAGTAGTTTTCTTCACCCCTCGCCTATTGTTCTCGCTCTCCTCGTTGGAACCCGTGGGAATGGTCTGTAGCGGTTGTTCCCTGGGGCCGCACTCGTGCTCCACAGCGGCTGCAGAATGTCGCCTGGGGGTCCAGCAGCAGGCCGCAGCGGGGGCAGACCACCGGTTGGGCCTCGCCAAGGGGCGCGCCGCAGGCAGAGCACTTGGGTGCGCCGATGGGGTTGCCGACGCCGCAGTACGGGCAGATGACCATTGTCTCCGCCGCCGTCAGCCCCAGACTAGCCCCCACGCTGTCGCAGTAAAGCTCTACCGCTTCCCAAACCCGCTGGGGTAAAGTGAGGCCTGAGATACTGCGGGCCACGTCGTCGATGCGCCCGATGAGCGAGATCGGGTTGACCAGCGCCATCAGGCCGGTTTGGGCCAGGTCGGCCACCGCTCCCAACCAGCGCTGCTGTCCCAGCGACACCTCCACCCCGCCCTCCACCTGCGCGATGCCGACGGTGATGGCTGTCTGGGGGCCTGTCCATCCCCAATCGCGGGAGGCAATTTGAACCAGAATATGCTGGTCGCGCCCGACCTTTTGGGCCTTCAAGTTCTTGTCATTGAACTGGGCGACCAGCGCGCCAGCCAACCCCTCGGGGTCAATGGGTCCGCGATATGTTCGTTGCTCCATATTCACCTCGCCAGTTTTCTTCGCATAGCCTAGTTGATGTTCAGGGAAAATAAAGATAGGCAAGTCTGTACTTGATTGTTTGCTATTTATGACTACGCGAAATGCTTGACTGCCAACACCGGCTTGCACAGCCAACTTTCAGTCTACTACTGTCCGCCCAATCCTACCTGACATCCACCAGACCTAACTCCGCCAACTCGCCAAAGTACTCTGCCAGCAACGCCGTCGCCTCAAGGCCCGTCTCGTGCCACACCAGACAGGCGATCTCGGCCACGCTCCGTTCTCCATCGGCCCAATAAACCGCCAGGACGGGTAGGACGCGGGAAAGCTTGCCCATCCTGCGCTGTAGTTCCCACCAACGATCCCGCCCCGCCTCGTCCAGCCTGGTGACGACTGCCCTGGTCTGGATTGGCCCGCGGAAACGCCGGCGAGGGACAAGTAGTGCGCCCTCGACCTCCACCTCGGCCACAGGGCGGTCAGCGGGAATCCCCTCGGCGCGGCGCAGTTCCGCCTGGGCAAACGCAGCCGCCTCCTCCTGCAGTGACACGACCTCCACTGCTGCCAGCCGTCGCACCGTCGCTAGCGCCTGCTGGTGGCGGGCCACTCTATACGCCAGGCGGCGTTGCAGTTCCTCCTGGCCCGCGCTCTCCTCGCCGCCGGCCCGCGTGATACTGTCTTGAACCAGGCCGATGACCTCCTGACGGAAACGCGCCGCGATCTCTCGGGCCAGCCATCGCGCCTCGTTCGCTCCGGCCTGAGCCAACCAGTACGCATAGGTCGCCGCCAGCCGCCCCACCTTGCCCAGCATACGCGGGTCCACCCGGTCGGGTGTATCGGCGCTGGTGTGATAAAACCGGTCCGGCCACTGAATCAGCATGGGCATCACCACGCCCACCGAAGGGTCGGAAAAGATATAGTGGTCAGAACCGCCGCCAAAGGGAACATCGGCGGTGCGAAAGAGCGGATAGCCCCCTACCCCACTCAGCCCTTTTGCCTCCGGCAGAATGTATTCCCGCAAACGGGCGAGCAGGACAGCGGTAAAGTTGGCGGCGGCGCCAGGGGGCTGCTCGAAAAGCAACGAGCTTCCACATTGCTCCTGATCCTGCCCCACCATGTCCAGGTTCAGCCCGGCGACCATGCGCGGGATACGCTCCTCATGTGCGGCGAGGTAGGCAAAGCTACCGGTCAA
>JAOZPF010000142.1:0-6294 GCA_029932895.1 Anaerolineae bacterium
TTTAGCCGGGAGTGGAGGCTTTAGCCGGGAGTGGAGGCTTTAGCCGGGAGTGGAGCTTTAGCCGGGAGTGGAGGCTTTAGCCGGGAGTGAAGCTTTAGCCGGGAGTGAAGCTTTAGCCGGGCTTTTGCGAATTAACAAATTGCTCTAACAATCCCTTCCACTGGGGCCCACCTGCCCGGTGCAAGCGCGGTGACAGAGGTCTCCCGACCGTGCCTCACCCCTCGGGTAGGGGCAACCCTCGCGATTGCCCTGCTGGGGCAGGCGCAAGACCTGCCCCTACCGCGCGGGTTGCCCGGCAGGGGAGACGTCGAGCGCTTGGAGCGCGACATCTCTGTGGAATATAGGCTTTAGCCAGGTTGAGGAACCCAGGCTCCAATGGGAAGCCAAGTACCCCGGCTAAAGCCTACAGTCCGGATTGTAAAGACGATTTTGGTCAGGGTAATGAGCGTTTGCAGGTATAACTGCTCACAGCAAGCGCGACCTACGGACTGTTCTCCCAATTCGTCCAAGTGAAATGCACCCCCAAAAAAGTGGTGGTTGACGGGTTGGGCAGTCGTGGGTATACTTGGTTGGCTGATTGGATAGTTGATTAGGAGTCACCGATGGCTGTTCTACGGGATCTCTCGCTGATACTTTTAGCTCTGGGGGGCACGGTCGTAGCGCTGGCTGTTGTGTTTGTGCTGGCCGCGATCAACTATGGCTTCCTCACTATCCGCTGGTGGCAAAAAGTGCCCTACTGGTTCGCCGTGGCCCGCGGTTACTTGGACATGGGCCAGCGAATCGTGGAACGGGTGTGCCAGGCGATCATCGCCCCAATTATGACCATCGCGCACATCCAGGCAACTGTGACCGGGATGGCTAGAGGGCTATTGGAAACAACCGGGGAGCCAGAAGCTGGTTCAACCCCGCAATCTCGTATCGCACCAAGGAGGCAAGCGTGAATCTGCGCACCAAGGTCCTGCTTTTTGGCGGTATCGTTGGCGCTTTGCTGGGGGTGGGCGCAGCCTACCTCTACCTGCGGGAAGCTACCGTCGATGTCACCGAGGAGGGAGCAGAAAAACTTCCCGCTGTGCAGCCGGGGGATGCCCTCAAGGTCTCACTCGGCGTGCTGACCGCCATCCGCGGGATCGTCGGGCTGGGCCGGTCCGGGTTGTAGCAACTCGCCGCCTATGCCCCATCCCACCAACCCCCCAGGGTTGGGAACGGCTCTGGGCCAACGCGCGCGCCGCCACACGGCGTTGACGCCGCCCGGCAACAGCGCCCCTAGAGGAGTACAGGCAAGCGGGGCTGTGGTGCCGGACGATACGCACCTGTCCCATTCCTGAGAGGGAACCGGGCTGTCGGCGGCGACGCCGCACCCCCGGCCTCCGCCACCGCTCGGCAAATATGGGTAAACTATCTGAGGAGGAAGTATGTCGAAAATCTGCGTCATCGGCGTCGGGTACGTGGGCCTGGTCACCGGGGCCTGCCTGGCTGATCTCGGCAATGAGGTGATCTGCCTGAACCGGAACCAGGAAAAAGCAGACAACCTGAAAGAGGGCATCCTGCCGATCTATGAACCGGGGCTGGAAGAGATCGTCCACCGCAATCTGGCAGCGGGGCGGCTTCTCTTTACCACCTCCTATGACCAGGCTATGGAGGAAGCCCGCTTTGTATTCGTCGCCGTCGGCACGCCATCCGGCAGCAGCGGCGAGGCCGACCTGGCCCACGTCGAGGCGGCCGTGAAAGGGGTGGCTAGCCGCATCCACCAACCGCTTACCATCATCAACAAGTCCACTGTGCCCATCGGTACCGGCGACTGGGTAGCCGACGTGGTACGGGAGAATATGCCCGACCCCGACATTCCCTTTTGGGTGGTCTCCAACCCCGAATTCCTGCGCGAAGGCTCCGGCGTCTATGACTTTATGAACCCCGACCGCGTGGTCCTCGGCTCTACCGACCAGGAGGCCGCCCAGCGAGTGGCCGAGCTCTATTACCCGCTCCAAACCGAGATCATCATCACCGACCTGCGCACCGCCGAGATGATCAAGTACGCTTCCAACGCCTTTCTGGCTACCAAGATCTCGTTCATCAACGAGATCGCCAATGTCTGTGAGGCGCTGGGGGCCGACGTGATGGATGTGGCCCGTGGCATGGGCGCTGACCACCGCATCGCACCGCAATTCCTGGGCGCCGGCCTCGGCTGGGGCGGTTCCTGCTTTCCCAAAGACGTCAAGGCGTTGATTCACATGGCCTCCACCCACGGCACCAACCCCAGCCTCCTGCGAGCGGTAACCGAGATCAACTATGACCAGCGGAAACGAGCCGTCACCAAGCTGCGCCATATCCTGGGCGGCTTCCGCGGCAAAAAGATCGGTATCTGGGGGCTCTCCTTCAAGCCGAACACGGACGATATGCGCGAAGCGCCGTCGGTCGAGATCATCAAACTGCTCCAGTACGAGGGCGCACAGGTGCGGGCCTATGACCCCGTGGCCACCGAGAACGCCAGGAAACTATTAAAAAACGTGACCTTTGGCACTGATCCCTATGAGGTGGCTGAGGGGGCCGACGCGGTGATCCTGGTGGCTGAATGGAACGAGTTCAAGCAACTGGATATGACCCGCGTCCGCGACCTGATGAAGCAACCCGTGCTGATCGACGGGCGCAACATCTATGACCCACGACGGATGAAGGAGCTGGGGTTCACCTATCGGGGTATGGGACGCGGGTACGACGAAGCAGGCCAACCACGGTAGCCCCTTGGGGTCACGGCGCACCCCTCCGGCGCGCCGTGGCCCGTCCCTTCTTGCTATGTCCATCCGCCGGGTCCTGGCCATCGCGCGCAAAGAGTTCCGCCATATCCTCCGCGACCCACGCACTTTTTTCCTGGTCACGGTCTCTCCCGCTTTCCTGTTGCTGACCCTGTCCTACATCTTTGCCTTCGATGTGGAACAGATAAACCTGGCGCTGTGGGACCTGGATAGCAGTGCCCTCTCGCGCCAATATGTGGCCGCGCTCGGCGCCGATGGGGATTTGCAGATACGAGACCAAGTCCACTCCTACGCCGAGTTGGACCGCATGCTGTTGGCCGAGGAAGTGGATGGTGTGCTGGTGATCCCAGCGGGGTTCGAGAACGGGCTGAGAAGCGGACGGCAGGTCCCAGTGGAAGCAGTGCTGGATGGCACAGACCCCATCGCCGCCAGCCAGGCGCAGGCCGCCCTCGCCCAGCGGAGCAGCGCGTTCGCCGCCCGCTTCCAGAACCGGCCGCCCACCGCCGGCGGCCTGGACTTGCACAGTACGGTCTGGTACAACCCCACCCTCAAGGCGCTGGTGAGCATGGTGCCTGGATTGCTGGCGGTCGTACTATGTATGCCCGCTCTGGCCCTGGCGCTGGCGCTGGCGCGGGAGAGAGAGACTGGCTCCTTCGAGGGACTGATCGCGACGCCAGTGCGCGGCATCGAGTACCTGGGGGGCAAGCTGCTCGCCTACATCTCCAGCGGCCTGATCAGCGTCATCCTGGCCTGGCTTGTGGCGACGCTCTACTTTGGCATCCCGTTCCGCGGCAGCTTTATCCTGCTCCTGCTCCTGGCAACCGATTACCTGCTCGCCAGCATGGGGTTCAGCCTGCTGACGGCCAACTTTGTCCGCAGCCAGCAGACCGCCATGTTCCTGGTATTGATGGTCTTTTTCGTGCCCAGTTTCTTTGTCGCGGGGTTGATCTACCCCGTCAGTCACACCAGCCTGGTCTCCCAACTGGTCGCCTACAGCCTCCCCACCACCCACTTTATCACCATCAGCCGGGGTATTTTTCTCAAAGGGGTAGGGCTGAGGGCTCTGTGGCTCTCCGGGTCGGGTCTCCTGGTGATGGGGCTGGGGGGGCTAGGCTTTAGCCTCCTGATGTTCAAAAAGCGGTTGGGATAGAGCAAAATGATCTACCGCATCGGGAACCTGTTCTGGAAAGAGGTAGTCCAGTTCGTCCGCGACCGGCTGATGACGGCCTTTATCTTTTCGCTGCCCCTGCTCCAGATGGTGTTGATGGCCCAAGCCACCGGACACCGCATCGGCGGCCTGCGGGTGGCAGTGCTGGACCTGGACCACTCGGCCATCAGCCGCCAATTGACAACGGCGCTGGACAACCGGGAAGAGTTGACCGTCCATACCTTTGTGCAGGACGAGGCACAGTTGCGCGATCTGCTCGACCGGGGGCAGGCAGAGGCGGGGGTCATCTTCCCCAGGAACCTGGAGCAGGACCTGATCAGCCTATCTCGCCCGGCGCGCGTGCAGGTGGTGGTCAACGGTGAGAACAGCGTGGTCGGCTCGGTCGCGTTGAGCGCGGCCAACGGTGCTCTCGCCGAGTTCTCCCAGGAGCGGCTGGAGACACTGGGGAACGAGTTCGTCTCCCCCATAGACCTGCGTGTGGTGACCTACTATAACCCTGCCTACGACACACGTCCCTTTACAATCCCGGCCCAGGTGGGGTTCATCACCTACCAGATCACACTAGCCGTAGCCTCCCTGGGCCTGGCGCGAGAGCGCGAGCTGGGAACGCTGGAGCAGTTGATCGTCACGCCGCTCAGCCGGTTGGAGTTGGTGTTGGGCAAGGCCATCCCCGCCCTGCTCGCTGGGATGTTGAACTTTGTCTTTATGACCAGTGTCGCCATCCACTTTTTCCACATCCCCATGCGCGGATCGCTCCAGCTCCTGTTCGCCATCACCATCCCTTTCGTCCTCAGCGAGATCGGTTGGGGGGTGCTGATCTCTGGCGCCGCACGTACGCAGCAACAGGCCATCCTTTTTGTCTTTATCCTGGCAATCGTGGACATAACCTTTTCCGGCTACCTGGTGCCGGTCAAGAACCTGCCGGGAGTGCTGCGGGAGATCGCCCAGGTGGTGCCGATGTATCACTACCTGATCGTCATCCGCGGCATTATGCTAAAGGGAAGCACACTGAGGACACTGTGGCCCCACGCCCTAGCGTTGATCGGCCTGGCGGCCACATTTCTCGGCATCTCGGTGCGGGGGGTGAGCCGTCGACTCGACTAGCGGGCCGGCACCCTATCCCACGTGGTACGCCTCCGGTCGGCGGTCCTCATAGACCGTGAGGTAGCGCCGGGCTTTGCGCATCTCGCGCAGGGTCACCGTCGCCACCAGCAGGCCACCCCCATCCCCCCCCTCCACCAACAGCTTGCCCCAGGGGTCGATGACGGCGGAGCGGCCGGGGAAGGTCACCTCACCATCTCCCCCCACCCGGTTGCAGGTAGCGACAAACAGTTCGTTCTCCACCGCGCGCGCCCGCGCCAGGAGGCACCAGGCGTCGATGCGGCGCACCGGCCACTGGGCCGGTACCAGGAACATAGTTGCGCCCGCCAGCGCCATAGCGCGAAACAGTTCAGGAAAGCGCAGGTCGTAGCAGATCGCCAGTCCCACCGGCCCCCACGGAGTGGGGCAGAGCGTGGCGCGGTCACCGGGGAAGAGGTAGCGATGTTCCTGCATCAGCCGGAAGAGATGGACTTTGCGGTAGGATCCCAAAAGAGTGCCGTCGGGAGCGTAGAGAACTGCGGTGTTGGAGACACCATGTTCGTGCCGCTCCAGCAGAGAGCCAGCCAAGTAGAGGCGAAACTGGCGCGCCATCTCCGCCATCGCGGCGAAACCGCCCTCCCCCAAGGGAGCAGCCCACGTCCCGGCTCGCTCCAGATCATAGCCGTGGAGCCACAGTTCGGGCAGCAGCAGCATATCGACTCCGGCCCGCCGCGCGTCCGATGCCAACGTTCTGGCCCGCGCCAGGTTCACCTCTGGCTCGCCAACAGGCACGTCCATCTGTCCCAACCCGATGGTCAGTTCAGTCTCGGTCATTCTCGCCTCCGCAACAGTGCGTCCGGCGATTATACCCCAGCCTGCGGACCGCGCCAGTTTGCCAGGGGTTGCCGGCATGGTATAATCAACGCACTCCGACGAGCGGAGCTTCCCCGGCAATGAAAGATAAACTCAAGCTATCGGTTCTTATCCCCGTCTACAACGAGGCCGCCACCTTGGCCCAGGTGGTCGAGCGAGTGATGGCGGTGGACATTGAGAAAGAGATCATCATCATCGACGACGGTTCGACCGATGGCACCTGGGCGGTCATCCAGAAGCTCGCGGCGCGATGGCCGAGGGTGGTCAAGCCGGTACGACAGGAGCGAAACAGGGGCAAGGGAGCCGCGCTGCGTGCTGGCGTCGATCACGCCAGCGGCGATATCATCATCACCCAGGATGCCGACCTGGAGTACCACCCGGAGGACTATCCCCGGCTACTGGAGCCGTTCGCATCACCAGAGT
>JAOZPF010000142.1:6304-7345 GCA_029932895.1 Anaerolineae bacterium
GGGTGCAGGTGGTCTATGGCTCCCGCAATCTGCAACTGAACCCTCGCTCCTCGTTGAGTTTCTACTGGGGGGGGCGATACCTGAGCTGGCTAGCCAACCTGCTCTATGGCTCCCACATCACCGACGAGGCCACTGGCTACAAACTCTTTCGTACCGACCTCTTCCGCAGCCTCGATATCCAGTCCGACGGGTTCGAGTTCTGCCCCGAGGTCACCGCCAAGGTCCTCCTGCGCGGCATCGCCATCCACGAGGTACCCATCTCCTACCGTCCCCGCTCCCGCGAGGAGGGAAAAAAGATCTCCTGGCGGGACGGGCTGATCGCGATATGGACCCTGATCCGGTACCGGGTCTGGGGAGAGGAACGGGGAACGGAGGAGGCCGGCTCGCCAGCCTAGTCCGCCGCTCTCCGGACCTGTTGCACCAATCCCTGCTTGAGGTCCCACAACCGCTCTGTGAGCGACACGTGATAGACGTGGGGGTTCACCAGCCGCTTGACGCCGGGGTCGAGCCGTTCCACATCGGCGCGACGGCGCGCGCGCATCTCCTCAATGGACGGCAAGTCATAGACCAAGCGCCCCTGCCGCAATATATCGACCAGGAGCGGCTTGACCTGCGAGACTTCCTCCCGGTCCAGCACGCGGTAGATACCGTGCGCGGTGGGGTGATGGAGAAGGATGCGCTCCATCTGGCGCGGGTCCTCGTCGTCGAGGCTGAGAAGATCTGCCGTGGCTTTGCCCCGCCGGTCATACACGCGCCAGACATGCTTGTGGCCCGGGTTGATCGTCTTGGCCGCTGTCTCCGAGACCTTGATGGCTGGCAGCCAGCGACCCTGGTCCCACACAGCCACCAGTTTGTAGACACCGTCGAGGGCCGACGCGCCTTGTGACGTGATCAGCCGCGTGCCCACGCCATACACGAGGCGGTTGATCAACCGGTCTGGATCCACGCCGTACCGCCCAGCCTCTTTTTCGATCTGGGTGACAATCTGCCAGATGACCAACTCGTCCAACTGGTTGGAAAGAACAATCAGCGTCTCTGGAA
>JAOZPF010000143.1 GCA_029932895.1 Anaerolineae bacterium
CCGGAGTAGAGACTTCAGCCGGTCCACGATGGGAGCTTCGGCTCGGAGTAGAGGCTGGAGTAGAGGCTTCAGCCGGTCCACGATGGGAGTTTGAGCCGGTTCTGCCCCCCTGCGGGAGAAGAAAGCCAAGATCAGGGCGCCCCAGCCGCCCACCGGCCGGCAAGCCAGCCAGTGGAGAAGGCGGCCTGCAGGTTGTATCCTCCGGTGTCGCCATCAATGTCGAGCACCTCGCCGGCAAAGGCGAGCCCCAGCACCAACCGCGAGGCCATCGTGCGCGGGTCGATCTCCCGTGTGCTGACCCCGCCGGCAGTGACGATCGCCTCTGCCAATGGGCGATGGCCCGTCACCGACAGGCGAAAATCCTTCAGCCATGTCCGCAGCCGGCGCCGCTCCTGGGCCGTGATCTGGTGGGCGACCTTGGTAGGGGAAATGGACGTCAGGCTCGCGCAGACCGGGATCAGCTTGCGCGGCAGCAGCCCTTTGAGCAATATGCGGAACTGCTGCTTGCCATGCGCCTCCAGGTCGCGGCGCAACCGGGCGTCCAGCTTCTGCTCATCTAGCGCGGGCTTGAGATCGATCGAGACCGCCACCTCCCGGCCCGCCCGCAGCGCGTCCACCGCCTGCCGGCTCATGGTGAGGATGACCGGGCCAGAAAGGCCAAAGTGGGTAAAGAGCATCTCGCCGAACTGGACTGCCTGCCCCTTCCCATCGACCAACAGCCGGACAGAGACGTTGCGCAGGCTCAACCCCTGCAACCGGCGGGCAGTGTCCCCCTTTGTCTCCAGGGGGACCAGGGCTGGCCTGATGGGGATGATGGTATGCCCCACCGCTTCTGCCAGTCGGTAGCCGTCGCCTGTGGAACCGGTACCGGGGTATGAACCTCCACCCGTGGCGACGACGACGCTGTCGGCACGATAGCTCCTTCCATCTCGGCAGCGGACGCCGGTAATGCGCTCCGCCTCCACGAGCAGCCGTCCCACCGGCGAGCGGGTGCGCAGGGTCACGCCGCGGCTGCGGGCCCACCGCGTCAGCGCGTCGACCACATCCTGCGAACGCCCGCTAGCGGGAAAGACCCGCCCGCCGCGTTCGGTGACCGTGGGGACGCCCCGCTCCTCAAAGAAAGCGATGAGGTCAGTGCTAAAGAAGCGGGCAAAGGCCTGGCGAAGAAAGCGCCCGTTAGGGCCAAAATGGGCAATAAAGTCGTCGGGTGGCGCGACGTTGGTCAGGTTGCAGCGTCCCTTGCCGCTGATGCGTAACTTGCGCCCTGGCCGGTCCATCTTTTCCAGGAGCAACACCTCTGCCCCCCACTCGGCGGCCTGCCCGGCGGCCATCAGCCCGGCTGGCCCGCCCCCCACCACGACCACGCGCCGTCCGCTCATCGCTCCCCCAATCGTACGTCAGCGCCGCGACCATCCCCCCTCGCTCTGCGCCGGGCCCGCCAAGTGGGGAGATTCGTCACGCGTAACCCGTGCCTTTCGTCACTACGCCGGCACGCGGGTATACGATAAGATAAAAGTCGAGGTCGAGGTGGCCCATGCCTGTCACAGGCACCACTAGCCACGTCGCACCTCTCCTCCTTTCCTTGGCTGACGGTCCCCCGGGTACCCCGCCCGGGGGACCGGTCTTTATGGCGACGGTGTGACGCACCAGGGCAGTTGATCCTCGCCGATCCAATAATCCTTCGAGACCGACTGCCCATCCGCCGATTCCACAGTGATGTTGGCGGGGATACCGGTGCACTGGGCCACGATGACGGGGATCACGGGCTCCCGCTCCCACGTCGCTTCCTCAACGACCTGTTGTTGATGAATGACCTTGAATGGCGGTGCACCGCCGGTGATGCGAACGCGGAGCCATATCCTGTATTGGCCATTGTACGGCTCCCAGCTCTCGACCCAGCGGGGCGGCTCAAAGTCCAGCGGCCCAGCGCTGGGCTGCGTGGTCGGTTGAGCTGTCGGTGGCGGCGGAGCGACGGTGTTGGTAGGCTGTGGGGTTGGGCTTGCCTGTTCGGACGTGGGCGTCGCTCCCCCACCCGGGGTAGGCGCTGCGGGCGACGGCAACTGGGGCGTCACTTGCTGTTGGGGTTGGAAAGGCGTCACGGTGGGGGGAGGTGGTGGCGCTACCGTAGGTCGGGCGCCGGAAGGGTTGCAGGCCAGCGCCGCCAGCGTCAGCACCGCCAGGCCAGCCAGGATCTCTCTTTTGCTCATGCTTCACCTCTTTGCAGAATTTTGTAGCCGGACGCCCTCCAGCTTCAGGAGAGCGACCTTGATATCTAGCCCGCCAGAGTAACCGGTCATCGAGCCATCGGCGCCGATGACGCGATGGCACGGCACGATGATGGGGACAGGATTGGCCCCGACAGCAGCACCGACGGCGCGCCCGCCCCCAGGCCCGCGCCCTATCCGGCGGGAGATCTCGCCATAGGAGACAGTCGTCCCATAGGGAACCGCGAGAAGCTCGGACCAGACCGCCCGCTGGAACTCGGTCCCCCGCAAGTCGAGCGGCAGGTCAAAAGCACGGCGGAGGCGGGAAAAGTACTCCCGCAGTTGCACGATGACGGGGGCCAGCCTTGCCGGGTCCTCGTGAGGGACGGCACCATCCGCCACCTTGTCCAGCCAGGCCAGGAAAGATGCCCAGCTCTCGTTGGGCAACCCGGTCCGGCACAGCCCCCGTTCCGTCTCAGCCAGCAACAGCCGGCCGATGGGCGTATCCATGTAGGAGTAGGAGACTAACACAAGCGCTCCTTTCCCCGGTTCAGGGCAGCGGCGGGACCGGGACGTCGTACAGCCCACCGTCAGCCAGGAAGAAAAGTCGGTCGCCCATCTCGTCCAGCGCCAGCACCTGCACCCCGACGAGTGTGCCAGGTTCAGCCCGCAGTTGGGCGAGAAACGCACCCGTCGGGTCCAGGACGACCAGCCGCTCGGCGGCCCCGTCGGCTAGGTAGAGCGGCCCGTCGCTCTCGGCAGGGCTCACCGCCAGGGCGACAAAGTGCGGCGCAGGCGCGGGCACGCCCGTCACATCAAAGGGAACGATCTCCCCCGCAAAGAACTTGGCGATACTCCCATCCCCCAAGAGCACATAGACATTGCCGTCGATTGCCATGTCCCGGGCAGAGGCCAGCGAGAAAGGCGCGCCGGTGGAAAAGTACGGCTCGGCCCGGTCCGGATACCCACCCTCCCGCGCCCAATATCGCCAGACCTGGTTGGCACCGGGGTCCAGCAGGTAGAGCCGGCCCTCGAAGGAGGCCATCGCCACCGGCTGGACCTCGCCCTGGGCGGAGCCGAGGGGGAGGAACTCGACCGTCTCCTGCCAGGCGGGATCATAGAGCCAAAGCCGGCTGGCGCTATCCAGAACGACCAGTTGGCTCACGCTCCATTCCCCTCCCGGCTTGTCCCAGGTCATATCTACCAGAGAGGCCACCTGCTGCCCGCGGCGTTCCTCGCCGGCGGTGAGGATAGCCGGGGCCTCGCCCGCCACCTGCCCCTCCGCGCCAGGCATGGTCAGTTGGACCACGGCGTGATGCTCTGTATCCAAAAGAAAGATATTCAGGTCGTGCACGATCATCCGCCGGGCCGAGACCTCCACACCAGGCGACCAGAGCAGTGTCGGGTTCACCCGGATCACTCCATCCAGCTCGTCGATGGCGTCCTGAGCTTCGGCAGCCAGGACACCCCCTTCGGGGTCGTCCGTCATATTGGCTGCGGCAAGGATGGTCAAGACCGTTTCCCAATGACCGCGTTGTTCGGCGGGATCGGCGGTCTGTTGGGCCAGCGCGGCCTCCACCTGTGCCTGGTGGAGCACCTGCTGACGGCGGACAGCGCTGCCAAAGCTCAGCCAGGCCCAGAGCGTGAGCAGCGCGATCAGGATAGGGATGACGGCGGCCACTCCGATCATCAGGCGGGAATTTTCCGCGGGCGGAGGGCGGCGTTCCCTCTGCCGTCGTCTCGGCCGGCGCTCCCGACCAGGCAGTGTGCGGCGGAAGAGAGTTTTCAGCCCATACCCGGTCTGCGCGGCTGTTGCCTTCAGCCCCAGCCCCACCCGGCGCGCCCGTCGCCCCAAGTTGAGGCGAGCAAGCCGCTCCTGCACGCTGGGGCGCGGGCGGACGAGCTCCGGCTCTGCGGTGGCCTCCCATAGCTGCGGCGGCTCCTCCTCCTGTACCGGCTCCCAGACCCGTATGACCGGATCCTGGGCCAGCTCACTCGCTTCGACGGGATGGGACGCGGTAGCCAGCTCTGGCGGAGGAGGAGGGACGTGGGAATCTGGCTGGGCTGGCGGAGGCGCCGGTTCCTCCACCAGGGGCGAAGGCACAGGCTCCTCCACCGCGGGCGGTGGAGGAGGAACGGTTAGCGGACGTCGCCGCCGCTCCGAAGCGGGAGGCCCTTCCCTCGCCCAATCCATCAACAGAGCGGTGAAATCCTCTCCCGCAGCGATCTGCTCCAGTCCATCCCGGACCGCGGTTGGATCGGGCAGGGAGAGGGCCCGCCGGAGTCCATCGGCAGAGGCGGCGCGGACCAGTGTCTGGGAGACCAGGAGGAGCCTGTCACCGGGCCGGATGGGCCAATATGTCACCCGCACCTCGGTGTACGCCCCGGCTCCGAGGGGGGGCAGGCTCTCCTGAGGGAACTGTTCCCAATCACTTCCCCTCAGGACGTAGGCGCGGGCCGGGCCGGCCTGGGCCAGGAAAAGCTCCTCTTCCCGAACGGCCGCGCAAGAGATGGCCCCGTAACAACGGGCCGGGCCGGCAACCTGGAGGTTGTGCTGATAGAGCACTTTGTTGGCGGCGATGACAGCCCGGCGGAGGGCAGCGGTGACAGCGACGGGGGTGGCCCAAAAAGCCTGCGCCGATTCTTCACGGACCTGGCGATACAGCCGGGACGGCGCTGCTTTCCCCAGGTCCAGGAGCATGGCAAAGGTCTCGCTCTCCCGTCCTCTGGCAGGGTGGAGGGGAGGGGTCAGTACAGCAACGGCGGACGGTGCTCCCTCTGCACGCTCTCCTCTCACTATGCGTAGCGTCTCGGTGTGAAATTGAGGCACACTTTTTGTCCCTGCTAACGGCTGCGACTTTGGGCGGACACCATGCCCGCTCCGTTCCACTACATAATATGATGATGGCCCTTCTCTGTCAAGTCGCCAGGTTGTGACAGGTACATTTCACTTTGGGGGCGGATTGGGAGAACAGTCCGTAGGTCACGCTTGCTGTAAGCACTCATCATAGGGTTATACCTGCAAACGCTCATTGCCCTGACCAAAATCGTCTTTACAATCCGGACTGTATGCTTTAGCCGGGGCACTTGGCTTCCCATTGGAGCCTGGACTCCTCAACCCGGCTAAAGCCTATATTCCCTAGTGACGTCGCGCTGCGAGCGACCTCCAAGCTACGGACTCCCCGTCTCCCCATCTCCCCTGCCGGGCAACCCGCTCCAAAGTGAAATGCACCCGTCGGACGCGCTCGTTTGACGAAGATAGAGGAGAGGGTTAGAATAGGACCAACCCCAATTGGCAGGTTGTACTATGGAGGAAATGAGAGAGTTTCGATATCCCAGACGGTTGGTGATTCGCCGGGTGCTGCAAGCCCTGAGCCGCGCCACCTTTTCGTTGCTCGCCAGGCTCGAGATCATCGGCCAGGAGAACATTCCCCGCCGCGGGCCGCTACTGGTGGTCGCCAACCACTTTGGCTACGCCGATGTCGCCGCGATGGTGCGGGTGGCCCCCTGGCCGATCGAGTTCATCGGCGGGGCCATCAACCCCGGCGCTCCGCCGCTCGCCTCCTTCATCCCCAAGCTGTGGGGGTTTTTCCCGGTCCATCGCGGCACCAGTTCGCGTTATGCGCTGCGGGCCACGGAGGCTGTGCTGGCCCAGGATGGTGTGGTAGCGGTCTTTCCCGAGGGTGGGAGTTGGGCGACGGTGCTGCGGCCGGCGCGACCCGGCGTGGCCTTCCTGGCCGCCCGAACCGGGGCGCGGATCCTGCCGCTGGGATTCGACGGCTTGCTCGACATCTTTCCCAGCCTGCGCCAGGGTCGCCGCGCCCGGATCACCATACGGGTCGGCGAGCCGTTTGGCCCCTTCCGCGCCACGGGGCGAGGGCGGGAGCATCGCCGGCAACTGGACGAGATCGGGCACGAGATCATGAAGCGCATCGCGCAGCTCATCCCCCCCGAACGTCGCGGTCACTATTCGGACGACCCAGCCATCCGCGCCGCCGCCAAGGGCACCGAAATCTATCCCTGGGCCGACAAGACAGAGGAATCCTTCAAGCGCGGCGAGCGCCTCTGGTAACGCGCCCAGCCGGAGGAGAAAGGTGCATCTGGAGTGGAGGGACAGAAGAGCACGCCTCCTCTCCCGTCTCGCCCTCGTGCTGCTGGCAGTCGCCTGGGTGCTCTGTGCCAGCCGACCTGGCACACAGGTTGATGGCTGTCCCCAGGGGTGCGCCGAGCCGGCGCGGCGAGAGACAGGCGAGCTGCGCGTGATGTCGCTCAACGTCCTGCACGGCTTTCCCCACTTTGAGTACCTGCAACAGCGGCTCGACCGTATCGGTGCCGAGATTCGCCGCCAGGAGGCCGACATCGTCTGTCTGCAAGAGGTGCCATGGACGGCGAGTCGGGGCAGCGCGGCCGACTATCTGGCGCGAGCGACGGGGTTGAATTATGTCTATCTGCGGGCCAATGGCAACCGCTGGGCCATTCTCTTTGAGGAGGGGGAAGCCATCCTCAGCCGCTACCCCCTGCAGGACATCTACTTTGCCGAGCTGTCGCCCCGCGCTGGGTTCTTCGAGCACCGCGTCCTGCTGGGAGCGACAGCGGTCACCCCCCAGGGGCCAGTGCGCGTCCTGGTCACCCACCTCACCAACGGCGAGCCGCGAATCAACCAGGCGCAGGCGTCCTCGTTGGCCGACTTGGTGGCGACCGAAGGTGAGGGGCCGCTGATCGTCGCTGGCGATTTCAACGCCGTGGAGGATGCGCCACAGGTCCGGTCACTGGGCTGGATCGACACCTACCGCGCCGTCCATCCGGGTGACGCCGGGTACACGTGCTGTATTGACGACCTGCGCGCGGGGCCGGGCGAGCCGCTGGAAAAGCGGATCGATTATATCTTTTTCCTTCCCGGCGCGAGCCATGCCACAGTGACCGGGAGCCAGCGGGTGCTCACCCACCCCGCGTGGACCGACGGGGGGTGGCTGTGGTCATCTGACCACGTGGGACTGTTGTGCAGTATCGCGCTGGAGCGGTGAGGGGCGCGGCGTGCCGCGCCCCTTCAGTGACGCCAACCGCTAGAACAGCGGGAACTCGCGGGTGCGA
>JAOZPF010000144.1 GCA_029932895.1 Anaerolineae bacterium
CTGGGCTTTATGGCGGCGATGGCTGTGGGCGGGCTGGTGGCGCTGCTGATAGCCTTTTCCACCATTGCCCTGCGCCAGGAACAGGTGGCGGTCGGTTTCGTGCTGACAATGCTTTGCACCGACCTGGCGGACTTTGTGGGCAATCCGTTCGTCCGTCAGCCCGGCCCCTCGGTGGCTCACCTGCCGATCCCGTACCTGTCCGACATCCCGTTGCTGGGGCCGGTGCTGTTCAACCACAACCTGGTGGTCTATTTCAGCATCCTCATCGTCTTTGTCGTCTGGTGGTGGATGTACCGCACGCAGCCAGGCCTCAAATTGCAGGGAGTGGGGGAGCGGCCGGAATCTGCCTTTGCCCGTGGGGTGCACGTCAACCGGTTGCGCTACATTTATGTCACGCTGGGTGGTATGCTGGTCGGGATGGCCGGGGCCACCTATTCGCTAAGCGTCAAATTGGGTTGGAGCCACCACCACACCTTTGGCATTGGCTGGATCGCACTGGCGATTGTCATCTTTGGCGGCTGGTCGCCGTGGCGGGTGGCGGCGGGAGCGTATCTCTTTGGCCTACTCAAGGCGTTGGGCAGCATTCTGCAGCGGAACCCGTCCTTTTCCAGCGTGCCGACCCAGATATTTTCCTCCGCCCCGTTTGCCCTGATGATCTTTGCCCTGCTGCTCTTGAGCAGTGAGGGAGTAGATAGGTTGCTTGCCTTGCTGCCACCCCGCTTGGCCCGGCGGCTTGACCGCGCGATTCGCGGCCGGCCCCCGGCTGGATTGGGACGATCTTTTGTACAGGATTGAGGAGAATGACCTGTTAGCTGGAAGGGAGGTGAGGCCAACCGGCAAGCAAGTGGAACAGAAACAGCTCGTGCAAAGAGTTTTTACCAATAGGAGGTGAAGAATGTCCAAGCGCTTGTGGAGTCTGATGACTACTGTCGTGATCGCGGCCCTGGTGCTGGTGGCCTGCACGCCGGCCACTCCTGAGCCGACTGCGGAGCCGCTAAAGGCGGCCTTTGTCTACATTGGCCCGCCTGGTGACCTGGGCTGGACCTATGAGCATGACCGTGGTCGCCAGATGCTCGAGGAGGCTCTGGGTGACCAGGTGGAGACCACCTACATCGAGAACGTGCCCGAAGGGCCGGACGCTGCCCGGGTCATCCGCCAGTACGCCCAGGAAGGGTACGACGTTATCTTTACGACCTCGTTCGGCTACATGGACCCCACGCTTGAGGTGGCTGGCGAGTTCCCCGACGTCTATTTCGAGCACTGCTCGGGCTACCAGACGGCGGAGAACATGTCCACCTACTTTGGTCGCATGTACCAACCGCGTTACCTCTCGGGGATCGTGGCTGGCATGATGACCGAGAGCAACATCATCGGCTATGTGGCTGCGTTCCCCATCCCCGAGGTCATCCGCGGCATCAACGCCTTCACTCTGGGCGTGCGCTCGGTCAACCCCGACGTGGAGGTGCGCGTGGTCTGGACGTTCACCTGGTACGATCCCGTGGTGGAGCGCGAGGCGGCTGAGGCCCTCCTCGACCAGGGAGCGGACATCATCGCTCAGCACCAGGACACCACCGAGCCACAGAAGGCTGCCCAGGAGCGTGGCGCGATGAGCATCGGCTATGACTCCGATATGCGCTCCTTTGTGGGCGACTCGGTCCTCTGCGGCCCGCAGTGGAACTGGGGCGTGTACTACATCGAGACCGTGCAGGACATCCTCGACGGCACGTGGACCACGCACCAGTACTGGGGTGGGCTGGCGGACGGCGTTGTCAAGCTGACCGACTTTAGCCCGCTGGTGCCCGACGACGTCCGCGCGGCGGTCGAAGCGAAGGAGCAAGATATTCTGGATGGGACGTGGGACGTCTTTTGCGGCCCCATCAACGATCAGAATGGTGACGAGGTGGTCGCCGCTGGCGAGTGCCTGGCGGACGGGGACATGCTTGGCATGGACTGGTTCGTCGAGGGCGTAGTCGGCGAGATCCCGCAGTAGGGTTGATATGGTGGAGGGGTGGGGCCGACGACGTGGTCCCGCCTCTCCACACCACTGAATCCGGTGCGTGACGTGCGCGCCGCTGGAGGGTTACTCCGGATGATGAGTGCGCGGGAGGAACAAGCCCCCTTGTTGCGCATGGTCGGTATCACCAAGCGCTTCCCTGGCGTGCTGGCTAACGACCATGTTGACCTTGAATTGTACCGTGGCGAGGTTCTGGCCCTGCTCGGTGAGAACGGTGCCGGCAAGTCCACCCTCATGAACGTCCTCTGCGGGCTGTATCGCCCGGACGAGGGCGCGATCTTGATCGACGGTCGCCCCGTCGACATCCGCTCGCCTCGTGACGCCTACGAGCTAGGGATCGGCATGGTACACCAGAACTTTATGCTGGTGGATACAATGACCGTCGCGGAGAACGTCGTGCTGGGGCTGCAGGGGTTGCCGTTCCGCCTCGAGCTTGAGCATATGAAGCAGCGGATGCGCGAGATCGCGGCCCGCTATGGGCTGGAGGTGGACCTGGATGCCTACATCTGGCAGCTTTCGGTGGGCGAACAGCAGCGGGTCGAGATACTCAAGCTGCTCTACCGCGGGGCCGAGATTCTCATCCTTGACGAGCCGACGGCGGTCCTGACCCCGCAGGAGGTCGAGGACCTGGTCCGTGTCTTGAAACGCATGGTCGATGAGGGCAAAGTAGCCATCTTTATCACCCACAAGATGAACGAAGTGATGATGTTCTCCGACCGGGTGACGGTTCTGCGGCAGGGGCGCGTGACCGCCACCAGGCTGACGGCGGAGACTTCCCCCAAAGAGCTGGCGCGGCTGATGGCAGGGCGAGAGGTGCTCTTCCGCCTGGAGAAGGTGGCGTGTGAGCCAGGTCCGCCAGCACTGGAACTGGTGGATGTGGAGGCGTTGAACGACAAGGGGCTGCCTGCCCTGCGCCGCTTGTCCTTGACGGTCTGCGGCGGGGAGATCGTGGGGATCGCCGGAGTGGCGGGTAACGGGCAGCGGGAGCTGGCCCAGGTCATCACCGGCCTGCGGAACGTCACGGCTGGCGAGGTGCGGGTGGGGGGAAAGGTGGTCACCAACCGCTCCCCGCTCGACATGATCCGCGCCGGCGTGGGCCACATCCCCGAAGATCGGGTCGGCGTGGGGCTGGTGGGTGGCATGACTGTCTCGGATAACCTGGCGCTCAAGGGATACCGGGGGCCGGAGCTCTCGCGAGGGCCTGTCCTCGTCCCGGCGGCGATCAAAGAGTTCGCCCGCCGCCTGATCGACGCCTTCCGCATCGCTACCCCCGGCCCGGAAACGCAGGTCAAGTTCCTCTCTGGCGGGAACCTGCAAAAGGTCATCCTGGCCCGCGAGCTGACCGCCTGCGGTGGGTTGCTGGTGGCGGTTCATCCCACCCGCGGCCTCGATGTCGGCGCTACGGAGGCAGTGCGCAAGCTGTTGCTGGAGGAACGGGCCAAGGGCACGGCTGTGCTTCTCATCTCTGAGGACCTGGAAGAGTTGCTGGCGATCTCGGACCAGATCGCCGTGATGTTCGAAGGGCAGATCGTGGGGATCGTCCCGGCCGCCGAGGCCGACGTCTCCACCATTGGGTTGATGATGGCTGGCGCTCAACCGCAGACGGAAGGAGCAGTGACGTGAGGATCGTCATTGAGAAACGGGAGACTGTCTCCCGCAGTGCCAGGATGCTGATCCCTATCATCTCTTTTATCTTTTCCCTGGCCTTTGGCGCTGTGATGCTGGCCCTCTCGGGGGTGAATCCCTGGGTCACTTTTGCGGCCATGGCCAAGGGGGCTCTGGGAAACGGTTACGCTGTCGGTGAGACATTGGTGAAAGCAATCCCGTTGATGCTCACCGGCTTGGGGGTCGCTATAGCCTTTCGCATGCTCTTTTGGAACATCGGTGCCGAGGGGCAACTGGCTATGGGCGGCATCGCCGCGGCCGGCGTGGCACTCTTCATAGCGGACCGTATTCCTTCCTGGTCGGTCATACCATTGATCGTCCTGGCGGGGATGGTGGCGGGTGCGCTGTGGGCAGCGATCCCCGCTGCGCTGCGCGCCTACCTGGGAGTCAACGAGACGATCACGACTTTGATGATGAACTATGTCGCCGTGTTGTGGGTCTCGTACCTCTACCACGGCCCCTGGCGCGACCCGGCGGGCTATGGTTTCCCCGGCACGGCCCAGTTCCCCCGCTCGGCGTGGCTGCCGCTTCTGTACGGTCGCGTCCACCTGGGGCTGGTGTTTGCCGTCGTCGCCGCCGCGATCATGTGGTTTCTGTTGCAACGCACCAAGTGGGGCTTTGAGATCCGCATCACCGGCGAGAACCCGCAGGCGGCCCGCTACATCGGCATCGACATCGCTCGCAATATCGTCCTCGTCATGTTGGTCTCCGGAGCGCTCTCTGGTCTTGCCGGCGCCTGTGAGGTCAGCGGCGTCATGCACCGCTTGCAGCAGGGCCTGACTGTCGGCTACGGCTACACCGCCATCATCGTCGCCTGGATGAGCCAGCTCAACGCTTGGGGGGTGCTGCTGGTAGCCTTTGTGCTGGCTGCCCTGCTGGTGGGCGGCGACCAGATTCAGTTGGCCATGGGACTGCCAGCGGCGATGGCGCTCGTGATCCAGGGAGCGTTGTTGTTTCCTATGCTTGGCGGGGCACTTTTCGCCGAGTACCGGCTGCGGATTGTGCGCACCTCAAAACTGGCCCCCAGCGCGGAGGGAGGTGAGTCGTGAACATCTCCTTGCTGACCTCGATTCTCACCATCACTGTCCGGGCTGGCACCTCGCTCATCCTGGCTACCATTGGCGAGATATATACCGAGCGGTCGGGCGTCCTCAACCTGGGGTTGGAGGGCATGATGATGATGGGGGCGCTCTCTGCATTTGCCGTTGCCTACCACACCGGTAGCTTGCTCATCGCTCTCCTGATAGCGATCCTGGTGGGCGGGTTGCTGGCGGCGCTCCATGCCTTCCTCTCCATCAGCTTGCGCGCCGACCAGGTCGTCAGCGGGCTGACCCTCACCCTTTTTGGCACCGGCCTGGCGAGTTTCCTGGGCCAGCGGCTGGGGCCTGGTGGGACCTATCTGGTGGGGTTGGTCGGGCCTTCCCTGGAGCGCGTTCCGATTCCCTTCCTCTCCAGCCTGCCCCTCGTCGGGCCGTCCCTCTTTGATCAGGACCTGCTGACCTATGCTATGTATCTCTTTGTGCCGTTCTCCTGGTGGTATCTCTACAAGACCCGACCCGGGCTGTATATGCGGGCGGTGGGGGAGAACCCGCAGACGGCCGACGCGATGGGAATAGATGTCAGTCGGACCCGTTATCTCTACACTATTGTGGGCGGGATGCTGGTCGCCCTGGGTGGGGCGCACCTCTCGCTGGCCTACACCAAGGGTTGGGCGGAGAATATCACTGGAGGGCGCGGATGGATCGCTATCGCCCTGGTCATCTTTGCTATGTGGGACCCCTTGCGGGCGGTCATTGGCGCGCTGCTCTTTGGTGGCATCAACGCTATCCAGTTCCGTATGCAGGCAGCCGGCACCACAATCCCGGCGGCGTTGCTCAATATGCTGCCCTACATCATCACCATCCTGGTCCTGGTAGCGATCACCTGGTGGGAGGCGCTGCGCAAGCGAATCGGCGCGCCAGCGGCATTGGGGCTGCCGTACGCGCGCGAGGAGAAAGGGTGAGGCGTTGCTGGCCCTGTAGGGAACACAACCCTTGAATCTTGTCTCCCGCCTCTTGTCTCTTGTGGAAGGAGTCGAGTATGTCCGACGTGATGCACCCCCAACCCTTTGCTGTCCTGCTCCGCTGGGTCCTGACCGAGTTGGAGCAGAATCAGTCCATCTTTGGCCTTCACCGCACCCTGTTCTACACACCGGAGCCAGCGAGCCTCACGACCACTGAGGTCTTTGCTCATCCCCTGGCGACTCCCATCGGACCGGGGGCGGGACCGCACACCCAACTGGCCCAGAACATTATCTCGGCTTGGCTCTCTGGGGGGCGGTTCATCGAGCTCAAGACCGTGCAGATCATGGACGAGCTGGAGATACCTCGCCCCTGCATCGACATGGCCGACGAGGGATATAACGTCGAGTGGTCGCAGGAACTCAAGCTGGACCAGTCGCTTGATGAGTATGTCAAAGCCTGGGCGCTGATACACATCCTGCGGCGGGTGCTCGGTTTCGAGGGGCGGGTGCCTTTCGGCACGGTTTTTAACATGAGCGTCGGGTACGATCTGGAGGGGGTGCAAAGCCCGCCGATGACCCGCTTTATGGACCGGTTGCAAGATGCTTCCGCCGAGATCGAACCGCTCCGCGCCGTGCTGGCAGAGCAGTTTCCCCAGTTTGCCGACATCGAGATTCCGGTCCGGATTGTGGACAATGTCACCCTCTCGACCATGCATGGCTGCCCGCCCGACGAGATCGAGCGTATCGCCGTCTATCTGCTGGAGGAGCGGGGGCTGCACACGGTGGTCAAACTGAACCCCACTCTGCTGGGCAAAGAGCGGGTGCTCTCTATCCTCCACGACCACCTTGGCTTTACCGGGATCGACATCCCCGACCGCGTTTTCGACCATGACCTCCAGTACGGGCGAGCGGTATCGTTGATCGCCAACCTGAAAGAGGTCGCCGCGCGGCAGGGGCTGACCTTTGGCGTCAAGCTGAGCAACACCCTGGCGATGGCGAACCACCGCGGCGTGCTGCCGGGCGAGGAGATGTACATGTCGGGGCGGGCCCTCTACCCGGTCACCATCAACCTCTTTCGCAAACTCGTCCGCGAGTTCGATGGCGACCTGAACGTCTCCTACTCCGCCGGGGCCGACGCGCTCAACATCACTGCTATCCTGGCCTGCGGCGCGATGACGGTCACGGCGGTCTCGGACTTTTTAAAGCCCGGCGGCTATTCCCGCATGCTCCAGTACCTGGAGAACATGGAGGCGGATATGCGCGCCCGGGGCGTGACGAGCCTGGAGGAGCTGGCGCGGGAGCGGATGGCGAACCTGGAGCGGGCGGCGACAGATTCGCTGGTCGATCCCCGCTACAAAAAGGGATACCATCCCTATGGCTTGCCCAAGGTCGAATCGGGGCTTGACCTGTTCGATTGCATCACCGCCCCGTGTACGGCGCAGTGTGCGGTGCAGCAGGATGTGCCGGAGGATGCCTGGCTGATCGCGCAGGGCGATGTCGACCGGGCGCTGGAGGTCAGTCTGGCCCGCAACCCGCTTCCGGGAGTGACCC
>JAOZPF010000145.1 GCA_029932895.1 Anaerolineae bacterium
CCCACCACCAGGCCCGCACCCGCCCCGACTGCCGGACCGGATGCACCGGCTGCGGCATCCTCGCCGCCTATGGTGACCACTGGGCGGAGGCGTGGGGCTGCCCGTCCCCGGAGGGCGTATGAAGTACCGGTTGCGCCTCACCTACAGCGTCCGCGGTCCGATGCGCTACAGCTCCAACCTGGACCGGATGCGCGCCTGGGCACGGGCGGCGCGGCGGGCCGGGTTGCCACTGCTCTACTCCCAGGGGTTCAACCCCCGCCCCCGCATCCAGGTCGCCGCTCCCCTGCCAGTCGGGTTTGCTGGCGCGGCGGAGATGCTGGACCTATGGCTCGTGCAGCCGGTTGAGCCGCCGGCCGCGCGGCAGAGGTTGGCACGGACACTGCCGGAGGGACTGGCTCTGCTCCAGGTCGCCCCCATCGACCCCGCCGCGCCTCCTCTGCCGACCTGCGTGCAGGCCGCCGAGTACCGGGTACTGGTAGAGACCGCCGCTCCGGCAGCGGTGCATGCCCGCCTGAAGGCGCTGCTATCTGCCGCGAGCCTGCCGCGTCAGCGGAGGGGGCGGAGCTACGACCTGCGCCCGCTGGTCCAACGGCTCTGGGTGGAGAGAGAACAACCCGCTGAGGTCACACTGGGCATGCTGCTGGCGGCCCGCGAGGGAGCCACCGGACGGCCGGAGGAGGTGCTGGATGCGTTGGACCTCGCCGACCGCTTCTTCCGCGTCACCCGCCAGCGGCTGTTGTTTGCCGCGTAGGTGAGGTTGACAAATTGCCACTTCCCGCTATAATACTGCCTGCGGCCGGGCCACCAGGCGCGGCTCGATTTGTGCTTTTGGGAGGCAGTATCGTGTACGCGGTTGTTCAATCCGGTGGACGGCAGTACCGGGTTCAGACGGGCGACCAGATTCTGGTCGAGAAATTGCCCGTCGAAGCCGGAGAGCAGATCACTCTTGGCGAGGTCCTGTTGGTATCTGGCGATGCCGGCGTCAAGGTCGGCACCCCGCTGGTGGAAGGGGCCAAGGTTCTGGTAACGGTCCTGGCCGAGGAAAAAGGGCCCAAAATCCGCATCTTCAAGTACCGGCCCAAGCAGCGGTACCGACGGCGGAAGGGTCACCGCCAGACCTACACCCGTCTGAGAGTGGACGAGATAGTGGCGTAGCGGAGGAGCGGGAGATGGCACACAAGAAGGGCGGCGGCACCAGCCGCAACGGTCGAGATAGCAAAAGCAAACGCCTCGGTGTAAAGAAATATGGCGGCGAGCACGTCATTTCCGGCAACATCATCATCCGTCAGCGCGGCATGACGATCAAGCCCGGCGAGAACGTGGGGATGGGTAGAGACTTTACGCTTTTTGCGACAGCCGAGGGGTACGTATATTTCGAGCCAATCCGCGGCGACCGGAAGCGCGTCAGCGTTTATCCGGAACGGAGGTAGGCGGTCGTGAAGAAGGACATTCACCCCCAGTATTATCCCGAAGCGCAGGTTATCTGCGCCTGCGGCAATAGCTGGACCGTGGGCGCTACCGTTCCCGTGATCCGCACCGATGTCTGCTCCAACTGTCACCCCTTTTTCACCGGTGAGCAGCGCATTGTCGACACCGAGGGCCAGGTTGACCGCTTCATGGGCCGCCTGCGCCGGCGGGACCAGATGCTTGCCGAGGCGCGCGCGCGCAAGGAGGCAATGCTCTCGCCCGACCAGCCCATCGCCATTCTGGAACTGGGCAGCCGCGCGGAGAGCATCCTGCAGGAAGCCGGCATTGTCAAGATCGGCGACGCGCTGGACAAACTGGCAGAGAGCGACGAGACGTTGACCAACCTGCGCGGGTTCGGCCTCAAGTCGCTGGCAACGCTCAAGAAACGGCTCCGCGCCCGGGGCTTTGTCCTGCCCGGCGACCAACCACCCGCCGAGGAAGTGGACGAGCAAGCCACGGAGTAAGCAGGCCCGAGTACACACCGGGGGCAGGTAGCAATGTCTGCCCCCGGTTTTCGGTTCAGATGGCAGCAAAACGGGAGAAAAGATCGTGTATTCGAAACCAAGCAGCGGTTGGATCGAGGTGATCTGTGGCAGCATGTTCTCCGGCAAGACGGAGGAACTCATCCGGCGCGTGCGCCGCGCCCAGATCGCCCGGCAAAAAGTCCAGGTCTTTAAACACAGCCTCGACGTGCGGTACACCGACCGCGGGGTCGCCTCCCATAACGGGATGCAACTGGAGGCGACGCCGGTGAGGAGCGCAGATCAGGTCCGAGCCTTGATCGAACCCGACACCACCGTCGTCGCCATCGACGAGGGGCAGTTCTTTGGCCAGGACCTGGTACCGCTGTGCAACGAGCTGGCAAGCCGCAAGGTACGAGTCATCGTGGCTGGGCTTGACATGGACTTTCGCGCCGAGCCTTTCGGACCAATGCCGCAGTTGATGGCCGAGGCAGAGCGAGTGGACAAGCTGCAGGCGATCTGCGTCGTGTGCGGCGGGCCAGCCAGCCGCACCCAGCGCCTCATCAACGGTCGTCCGGCAGCGTACGACGACCCCATCATCATGGTCGGGGCGGACGAGGTGTACGAGGCGAGGTGCAGGGGCTGTCACCAGGTGAGGACATCCGATGGCAAGTGAGCGACCCAAGGCGATCGAACGCGTGCTGCTGGACGAGACAGCTATCCAGCGCCGGGTGGCGGAACTGGCCGCCCAGATCAGCGCCGACTATGCGGACGACGCCAAGCTGTTGCTGGTGGGGGTACTGAAGGGTGCCTTTATCTTTATGGCCGACCTCACCCGCCGGCTGACGACCGAGCACTATGTCGATTTCATCGCCCTCTCCAGCTATGGCAAAGGAGCCACCAGCAGCGGTGCCGTGCGGCTCATCATGGATACCCGGGAGCCTGTGACCGACAGGCATCTTTTGATCGTCGAGGATATCGTTGACACGGGCTACACCCTCGACTACCTGGTACGCACGTTCCGCTCGCGCCGTCCCGCCTCCTTGCGCACCTGCGTCCTGACGAGCAAGCCGGCGCGGCGCAAGGTGGACGCGGAGGTGGATTATTTGGGTTTTGAGCTCCCCGACGTATGGGTGGTTGGCTACGGGCTGGACTATGCCGACCGGTACCGCACCCTGCCCTACATTGCGGCGCTGAAACGGGAGGTCTATGTCCGCTGACGCCCCACGGAGGTTCTGATGGGATTGCGTGAAGATGTCGCCCAGGTGCTGATCCCAGCCGACAAGCTACAGGCGCGGATCGCCGAACTTGGCCGGGAGATCAACGATGCCTACAGCGACAACGCCCCCCCGCTCCTGGTCTGCGTGCTCAAGGGCGCGTTCATGTTTCTGGCCGATCTGACCCGCCGCCTGGACGTGCGGCACGAGGTGGACTTTATGGAGATCTCGTCATACGGGGCGGGCACGACGAGCAGCGGAGTCGTGCGCATCCTGCTGGACCTGGAGCAGAACATCGAGGGGCGGCACGTGCTGATTGTAGAGGACATCATCGACTCGGGGCGCACGCTGGAGTATATCACCCGCAACCTGCGGACCCGCAATCCGGCGAGCCTGCGGGTATGCACGCTGCTCAGCAAACCCGCCCGCCGGCAGATCGACGTGCCGGTCGACTGGGTGGGGCTCGAGATCCCCGACGAGTTCGTGGTCGGCTATGGCCTGGACTATGCGGAGGAATACCGCAACCTGCCGTTCATCGGCGTGCTGAAGGAAGAGGTCTACCGGGAGTAGGACGGCGACCCGCCACCTGTCTCATTGCGTCGAGGTCTCGGCCCGAAAGAACGGCTCTAGCAGTCCCAGGATCTTCATCAGCGGCTCGACGTCGCTCTCGTCGAACTGGTCGAGCCGATCCGAATCGATATCCAGCACTGCAGCCACCCGCTCCCCATCTATCACCGGCAGCGCGATCTCGCTCTTGGAGCGCGCGTCACAGGCAATGTGACCGGGGAATGCCCCCACGTCCGGCACCACCACTGGCCGCCGGGTCCGCACGCAATGGAGGCAAACGCCGCGGTCGCGCAACACCTGGCAGGCCACCGGGCCCTGGTAGGGACCGACGTGCAACTCGTCCTCAGCGGCGACAAGGTAAAAGCCCGTCCAGAAATGGTGGCTCATCTTGTGATGCAACACGGCACAGACGGTCGCCATCGCCGCCACCGGACCCGGCGATTTCCCCTCGATAAGGTCCCTCAACTGCGCATAGATACGCTCATAGCGGCCTGCCCGCCCCGTAGCAGCCATTCATTCCCCCGGCCGAGCTCGAATCTGGTCTTGGCACCAGGCGGGAACTACTCGTCGCATGCGGGCAGTGTGCAGTACCGCGCGTCCAGGACCTCCATACCCAGCTCTTCCATCTCTGTGGCAAGCTCCGATTCACCCACATCGGCGACCTTGACCATAAGCTCGGTATGCTCGGGGTCTTTGCCCCTCATCGTGCCCAGGGCCAGAATGTTGCCCCCTATCTCGGCGATGCGCCCGGTCACTTTGGCCAGCGTTCCCTTCACCTCTGGCACCATCATACTCAGGCGGACACCCTCCTCACGGGCGGCAAAGAGCTCGAGAAAGGTCTTGAACAGGTCGGTCTCGGTGATGATCCCCACCAACTCGCCATCCCGCATCACCGGCAGGCCACCGATCTTGTTATCGGCCATGATGCGGGCCGCCTCCTCCAGAGGGGTATCCTCGGCGACGGTGATCACTTCCTTGGTCATCACGTCCCGCATCTTGATCCTGGCCAGCAGGTAGGGAAGCTCCCACATACTCAGAGTGGTAGCTGGCGAAGGCGAGACCTTGAGCAGGTCCAACTCGGACACGATCCCCACCATCCTGCCCTTTTTATCCACGACGGGCAGACGGCGGATATGGTTCTGACGCATCAGGTCCAACGCCTCGTCGACGCCGGCGCTCTCCAGCACCGTGATGGGCTGCTTGGTCATTCGTTCACCTACAAACATCGCTCAACCTCCTCAATTGTTCAAGCATAACCAGGTTTCAGACGTACCGATATTGTACCAGAGCAACGACAATCTCGCCAGTGAAAACAGCGCTATGGAAAGCGCAGCTACGTCTTTCTTGATCTGCAATCCCCTCCATCCGCTTAATCTGCCGACTCAACCCGTCGCCACACCAACGCAGCCAACTCCCGTGCGCGCGCGGTGATAGCCTCCTCATCCAGGGTGAGAAGCTGCCGCTCGCGCATCAGGACTTGGCCGGCGCAGACAGTGGCTGTGATCATTGACGCCTCGTAACCAAAGAGCAAGTGCCAGGGCAGATTCCCCTCAGTCAGCGGCGTCGTCGGGTGATAGTCGACCATCACCAGATCGGCGGCCGCACCAGGGGCCAGCTCGGCCAACCGCAATTGCGGCCAAAAAGTGGCCGCCAGCGCCGCGTTGTTACCGTAGGCCAGCCGCATCACCATGTCGCCCGGCATCGCCCGAGGGTCGCGCTGGTGCAGCTTGTGCACCAGGTAGGCAGCCTTCATCTCGGCGAACATATTGTTGGAGAAACCATCGTTGCCCAGGCCCACCCGCACCCCCGCCCGCAGCATCTCCTCCACCGCCGCTACTCCCACCCCGTTGTTCATATTCGAACGAGGTTGGTGAGTGACCCACGTACCGCTATCGGCAAGCACCGCCATCTCCGCCTCATCCACGTGGACGCAGTGGACAGCGATGGAGCGCGGCCCCAACACCCCCGCGTCGTACAGCCGGCGGACGACACGCTTGCCGCTCTTGCGCAGGCTGTCCTCCTGGTCGGCCATGTCCTCGGCGACGTGGATGTGGAAGCCAATTCCCAACCCCTGCGCCGCAGCGACGCAGTCAGCCAGGGTCTCATCGGAGAGGGTGAGCGAGGCGTGAAGGCCGAAGGAGGAAGCTAATTGCGAATTGCGAGTTGCGGATTGCGAGGTGGCAAAACGTACGTTTTCGACGATGCCGGCCCGGGCACGCTCCGGCCCATCCCGGTCGGTGACCTCGTAGCAGAGCGAGGCCCGTACCCCAGCCTCCCGCACCGCCTCGGCGATGACATCCAGGCTACCGGCGATATCGTTGGGACTGGCGTGATGGTCGATGAGAGTGGTCGTGCCGTGGCGCACCGCATCCACCAGGCAGACCAGGGCGGAGGCACGCACGTCCTCCAGCGTCAGGGCCTTGTCCAACCGCCACCACAGCCGCTCCAGAATCTGGGGAAAATTGGCTGGCGGGTCGCCAGGGACCGCCATCCCGCGGGCAAAGGCCCCGTAAAAGTGAGTATGACCGCAGATGGCAGCCGGCATCACCAACTGCCCATCCGCATCCCACTGCTCCTCGTGTGGGTGGCGGGTGGCCAACTCCGATGTAGTGCCGACCGCGGCGATGCTTTCACCTTCGATCAGCAGAGCCCCATCCTCGATCAACTGTGGTTCTTCGCCCAGCGTTGCCAGTCGCGCGTGTGTGATCAACATCATGCACCTCCCAATCCAATCATCTCGTCATCCGTCCCTCTCTCCAGCCGTCGCAAGATTCAACTGGCGACGGTAGAGCTGGCTATAGAGCCCACCGCGGCGCAACAACTCGCGGTGGTCCCCCACTTCGCTGATATACCCCTCTTCCAAAGCAATGATCTTGGCCGCGTGGCGGATGGTGCTCAGCCGGTGAGCGATGACCAGCGACGTGCGCCCCTTCAGCACCGACTCCAGAGCCCGCTGGATCAGGTACTCCGCCTCGGCGTCCACCGACGAAGTCGCCTCGTCAAGAATGAGAATACGGGGGTCGGCCAGGATGGCCCGTGCCAGGGCCAGGCGCTGCTTCTGACCACCGCTCAGCCGCACTCCCCGCTCGCCGATCTCGGTGTCGTAGCCATTGGGCAGGGCCATGATAAAGTCGTGGGCGTAGGCGGTCTGGGCCGCAGCGACGATCTCCTCATCAGTAGCGTCGGGCTTGCCATAGAGCAAGTTTTCGCGCACGGTGCCGTTAAAGAGGAACGTATCCTGCAGGACCACCCCCACCTGGCTGCGCAGCGAGGCCAGAGTCACCTCCCGCAGGTCGTAGCCGTCAACAATGATGCGGCCGGCGATGGGATCGTAAAAACGGCAGAGCAGGTTGGCGATGCTCGTCTTACCCGCGCCACTCGGCCCCACCAGCGCCACCATCTCGCCGGGAGCCATGCGAAAACTTATCCCGTGGAGCACATCGTCCCCTGTGCCGTAGCGAAAGGTCACATCGTCAAAGACCACTTCGCCCGCAAGCGGGG
>JAOZPF010000146.1 GCA_029932895.1 Anaerolineae bacterium
GTTTCATCGCCTACTACAGTTACTTTCTGCATTTGGGAAGCAAAATCTTTCAGCTAGTCTTGGTGTTGGTCGTCTTGGTAGCGCTCTTTGGGCTGGCCCTGATCCCCGGCGGAGCCGTTGGGGCGGTCGCCCAGGTGGCGGGGGCGCGTCTCGATAGCGTGGGAGTGTGGAATCCAGCCCACGGGCTGCTGGCGGACCCAGCCGTCGGCGGCGGGAGCAACGGGGGGTAGGGACGTGTCTATCCGCAGCATCGACGAGCTAATCTGGGCCGCTTTTACAGACGCCGGCTTCCGCGGACGGCTTCTCGATGGTCATCGCCAGGAGATAGTGGAAACGTCGAGCCTGACGGAACTGGAGAAGCAAACCGTGCTGGCTATACAAGCGGATACCCTAGAAGCTTTTGCCTGGGAACTGTGCCAGCAGCCCGTTAGCATCTGATACATCACCGTATAGCCACTGAGCCAGGGGACCTTCTGCTGCCTCGATCGTGCGACCTGGTGGATCGAGGATAGGAAGAGGGTCTGCCCTGGCTTGGGGTATAGATAAGCTGGCATCCCACCAGCGGAAGAGGTCGCCGACTATGGCAGTGGAAAGCGTCGAATCTATCGTTTACACCTTGTTCACACTGGACGAGCCATGGCGGGGGCGTTTTCTGGCTCTGGTGGCGGACTGGGCCAACCCAGGGGACGGCAACGGAGGGTTGCCGGGCCAGGAGGAGGTGGCGGCGTGGCTGGATGCCGACCGGGCCTTGCGTCAGCAGGTGGCCTATCTCCTTGGGGCATGGCTCAAGCCGGGGGAGGGGTAGGGTACCGTTGCTGTCTTGTGCAAGCGTGTCGGGATAGCCGCCCCTTCCACAGCGTGCTGCGAGGTGTGGAGACCACGTCCATATCGCTATGGCTGTGCAAACCGCTCCAGTAAAGTGACGATGTAGCGCATGTGATCGCTCCAGTCCGCGAGACGGATGTTCTCGTCGGGCGCGTGGGCCCGCGAGTCGGCATAGCCCACGCCGGCTGTCACCGTCGGCACGCCGAACTGGGCGCAAAGCAGATAGGTCGGTCCGCTGCCCGGTGACATTGGGACCACGTTGGGGGAGTGACCATAGACCTGTGCGGCGACGCTCACTGCCTCCTGCACAAAGGGGTGGTCGGGGTCGCTGGCTGACGGTGCTTCTCCCTCCCACCAGGCGATCTCGACATCGGAGAACCCCTCTCTATCCAGGTGTGCTCGCAGCAGTTCGAGCACATGAGCCGGTTGTTGGTCGGGCACCAACCGGAAATCCACTTTCGCCATCGCCTCCTGCGGCAGGACTGTCTTGGAGCCGGGGCCGCTGTAGCCGGTGTGGAAGCCGTCGATGTTGCAGGTTGGTCCGAACACCAGCCGCTCCTTCAGCGGCAGCCCTGTCAGCCCGTCCAGGAAGGAATCGATCCCATAGAGGGCGCGGACCTGTTCCTCGGGGTAGTCCATAGCAGCGAGGGCTCTGCGCTGAGCGGGGGTCGGCGGGCGCACGTCGTCGCTGAAGCCGGGGATGCGGATGCGCCCGTTGGGTCCTTTGAGGCTGTCCAGCGCCCACAGGAGCCGCCAGGCGGGATTGGCGACGACAGCCGCCAGCGCCGAGTGAAGGTCGCGAGCGGCCCCTCTGGTTCGCAGCTCCAGGTAGAGGATGCCCTTGCAGCCGAGGGCGATCTCGTATCGCTCCAGCGCATTCCTTCCCCCGGCCTCCCACACGCAGCCAAGAGGTGTTCGTAGCAGCTCCTCCCGCCCCGTGACGAACTGGTGCAGGTGGACGCTGCCGATCTCTTCCTCACCCTCGATGACCCAGACCAGGTTCACCGGCAAGCGACCGCGAACGCGCAGGTATGATTCGATAGCCCCGATGCGAGCGATGATTGCCCCCTTGTTGTCGGCGACACCGCGGGCAAAGAGCTTGCCCTCCCGGATCGTTGGTTCAAAAGGCGGGGTGGTCCACGCCTCCAGCGGGTCGGCTGGCTGCACGTCATAGTGGTTGTAAAAGAGCAGGGTCTGGGGGCCGGCCCCCTCCATCTGGGCCAGGATGACCGGTGATCCATCCGTGTCCACCTGTTCCACCTGGAAGCCGATGGCGCGGAGCATACTGGTCAGCAGGTCGGCTACCGCGGCGATCCCCAGCCCCTTGGCGGCGATGCTGGGCTGGGCGGTCACCTGTACCAGCCGGTCCAAGTACGCCGCGCTGTGGCTCTCGATATCGGCAAAAAGTTGGTTCATCTCTCCCTCCGGGGGATATTGTAGCATGGGGGAAGAAAAGCGCCAGCGGGGAGGATGTGCCCGCATCCAGCGCACCGCGCCGTGTGGTAGAGGCGGACCTGCGTGTTCGCCCGCGTCCGGTCGCTGTGCCGCTGGTAGCTGACATTCGGTGGGTGGGTGGAGTGACAACTCGTCTATTCCTCCGGTTCGTGTTACAATACGCGCCATGTATGTCCGTTCCCTCAGCCTGGAGAATTTTCGCAACTATACCCGCCTGGAGCAAGAGTGGCCCCGGCGGCCTGTGCTCATCTGCGGCGCGAACGCGCAGGGCAAGACGAGCCTTCTGGAGTCGTTCTACTACCTGGCGACCGGACGTTCCCCTCTCACTGCCACCGACCGGCAGTTGATCAACTGGTCCGCCGGGCAGGAAGGGTTGACCTATGCCCACTTGAGGGCGGAGGTGGTGCGGAGGGACCTGGTGCGCGAGATCGCCGTCACCATCTCCCTGGCCCATACAGCCAACGGTGGTCAGCGGCTGCAAAAGCGCATCCGTATCGACCGGCAGGTGCGGCGGCGGCGCGACCTGGTGGGGGGATTGAACGTGGTCCTCTTTTTGCCCCAGGACGTGGAGTTGGTCGCGGGGTCGCCCTCGGGCCGCCGCCGCTATCTGGACGCGACGCTCTGTCAGGTGGACCCCGATTACTGCGGGGCACTAGAGACCTACACCGAGACCCTGCGGCGGCGGAACGCCCTGCTGCGCCACCTGGCTGAGGAGGGCGGTGACTCGGCTCAGCTTGACCCGCTGGACGAGCTGCTGGCTCGCAACGGTGTGATCGTCTCCCACGGGCGGCGGCAGTTGATAGCCGACCTCTCCCGTCACGCCAGCCGTATCCACGGCGAACTGACCGGGGGGGAGGAATGGCTGCGCCTGGCCTATCGCCCCAATTTCGACCCCGCCCGTCCTCCCGCGCTCGAGTACCAGATTGGCCTGGGGCTGGAGGAGCCGTCGGGTCCCCCTGTGGGCATCGATGCCGGTGACCTGGTGGTTGCTTTCCGACAGCGTCTCCGCGAGCGGCGGCGGGACGAGGTCGAACGGGGAGTGACCCTCACCGGCCCCCACCGGGACGAGATGCGCTTTCTCATCGGCGAGATGGACGTGGGGGTGTATGGCTCCCGTGGTCAGCAACGGACGGCGGTGCTGGCGCTCAAGATGGCGCAACTGGTCTGGATGCGGGAACGAACGGGCGAATCGCCAGTGTTGTTGCTGGACGAGGTGATGGCGGAGCTGGACCGGCGGCGTCGGGTTTTCCTCTTGGCCCAGGTGGACGGGGTGGAGCAGGCGCTGCTCACAGCCACCGACCCAGAGATGTTCAGTCCCGAGTTCCGGGAGAGGGCGGTGCTGTTGCAGGTGGAAGGGGGAATCGTCCGACCATACGGATAGGAGGGGAGGGGGGATGGAGGTAGAGCTGATCGCGATCACCCGCTACCTGCGGGGGGAGGAGACGCCGGAGGAGTTGTTGGAACACGCGGGGCGGGTGTGTTACCGCAGCGCAAGCCGCGGCGACCCGGGGGCGTTCCTGCGCGCCCGCATCCGCGAGGGACACGAGAGCATCATCGAGCATGTGTCGGCTACGTTCGAGGTCAGTGGTATCTCCCGTGCCTGTTCCCACCAGCTCGTGCGGCATCGCTTGGCCTCCTACAGCCAGGAGAGTCAGCGCTATGTCTCGCTGGAGGAGCCGGAGTGGGTGCTTCCCCCTGCCGTCACCGCTGACCCGGAGGCGATGGCGGTCTGGGAGCGGTTTGCCAGCCAGGTCACGGCAGCGTACCGGGCGTTGCGAGAGCGGGGGGTGCGCAAAGAGGACGCGCGTTTTGTTCTTCCCAACGCCACGGCGACCCGCGTCATCGTCACGATGAACCTGCGCGAGCTGCGCCACCTGTTTCGAGTGCGCATCTCGCCCCAGGCACAATGGGAGATTCGAGAGGTGGCGGCGCGGATGCTAGAGGCGGTCTATCCCTATGCGCCGAGTGTCTTTGAAAACATGCGAGAGGAACTGCGGGATCGGTTCCCCGACCTCTTTGCCACGCTGTGACGGGGACCGGACGTGCGTTTGGCATTTGGCTGAAACGTGGTAGAATACTATCAGCGTAGAATGAAGTAGGTTTTGGCTGTATCAGAGATCGCCCAGACTTGCGGAGACTGGGCGGTCTCTTTGTTTTGACCGCTTCGCTTTACCTGAAATCACATAACTCGAGGAGTTTATTTTGAGCTTTGAACAATTTTCTTTCGACCGGCGCATCGCCGCCGCGATCAAGACCGTGGGCTATACTACGCCCACTCCCATCCAGCAGCAGGCCATTCCCCCCGTCCTTGCGGGGCACGACGTACTGGGGTTGGCACAGACGGGTACCGGCAAGACCGCGGCTTTCCTCTTGCCGATTCTGCAAAGGCTGACCAAGGGTCCGCTGCATCGGGTACGCGCTTTGATCATCGCCCCCACTCGCGAGCTTGCTGAGCAGATCCACCAGATGAGCGCCGATCTGGGCCAGAACGTCAGAGTGCGCGGCGTCACCGTCTATGGCGGCGTGAGCAAGGCCCGTCAGGTTGCGGCACTGCGGCGCGGCGCCGAGATCGTCGTCGCCTGCCCCGGTCGCCTGCTCGACCTTCTCGGTGACGGCGCTATCGATCTCTCGCATGTCGAGGTGCTGGTGTTGGACGAGGCCGACCGTATGTGCGATATGGGTTTCCTGCCCGACATCCGCCGCATTCTCAGGGTCCTGCCTCCGCGGCGTCAGACGCTTTTCTTTGCGGCCACGATGCCTCGGGACATCCGCCGGCTGGCAGATCAGATTCTCAATGACCCGGTCACAGTGCAGATCGGTGTAATGGCCCCTGTGGAGACCGTTTCGCATGCGCTCTATCCCATTCCCCATAGACTCAAGAAGCAACTTTTATTGGCCACGCTGCAACAGACGGCCACAGGGCGTGTGTTGATCTTTACGCGGACCAAGTATCGTGCCCGCAACCTGGCCCGTGACCTGACCAAGCGCGGCTATCGTGCTTCGGCGTTGCAGGGCAACATGTCGCAGAATCAACGGGAGAGAGCGATCAGAGGTTTTCGCGATGGCAGGTATGATGTTCTCGTCGCCACCGACATTGCATCGCGCGGCATCGATGTCACTGCGATCACCCACGTGATCAACTTTGACGTCCCCGATACAGTCGATGCCTACATCCACCGCATTGGCCGAACCGGTCGTGCCCACCAGACCGGTGTGGCCTATACGTTTGCCACCGAGGAGAACGAGTCGATGGTACACGAAATCGAGCAAGTGCTGGGTGCGCGGATCGAGCGGCGGCGACTGCCCGGTTTCAACTATGGCGACTTTGTGCCCGAAAAGCAATTCCAGAGCACGCGGGAGCAGGCGCGGCAAAGACCGCCGCTTCGCCCCGCTGCTCCAAGGTCGCGGCGTTCTTCAGGGAGAAAGCGATACGGTCACACTCCAGCAAGAAAAGCGGCGTAAGCGCGCCAGGCGATCTTGCTATATGATATAGCGAACGCCCCACCCGGACACGGGTGGGGCGCTTGTTTTTGGTGTGCTGGCTAATGCCCACAACTGGAGAGGCGCTCGTTTACCGGGGTGGTCAGCATAACCAGTCGCCGTCGGGGGGAGCGTCCACACCGCTACTGGTTCGATGGTAGCGCCGCAATCAGTTCTAACAGTTGGCAAAAAGGGGAAAAATCGGTAAACTAGGAGCGCAAGCGAATCGGTATCCCAAGGAGAGCCGGCTATGCTTATGCGTCTTGATATCTGACCCAACATCCCCGTGTGCTTGGTGATGTGGCCGGTCTGACCGTCGGGGAATTCCATGAGCCGCTTGATGAGTTGAGGTCCTTCCACCACCCGATCGGCGTGGGTAACCAATACGGCACGCGTCCAATGGGACAAGATGGGACTGTGAGTCGGTAGTGGTTATGGCTGCGGGAGGAGAGCATGACGCGGCACATCAAGATTCTGAGTCGGATCTTTATACTGTGGGTTTTTCTTGCCCCGGCATTTGCACTTGTTCAGCCAGCCGAAACACGAGCAGGTCCACCCCGCCAGAGCGCAGCACCCCAAGTTGATAGCCCTGCCCAACCGGAGAGGACGCCCGAGCGTTCGAGCCTGCAAATGGTAGGCCAGGTCGGTGGCCGTACCGAGGACGTGGCGGTGCAAGGGGACTATGCCTATGTAGCGGTGGGTCTGCGGCTGGTGGTGCTGGACGTATCGGAGCCGGTCACTCCTACCGAGGTGGGCAGCACGATATCGTTCCCCCAGTTCGTCGAAGGCGTGGCAGTCAGCGGCACCCTGGCCTGCGTGGCGGATGGTATGGCGGGACTGTGGGTCGTGGACGTCTCCGACCCGAGCGCCCCTGTTGAGATTGGGGCCTATGATACGCCCGGCTACGCGGAGGGGGTGGCTGTGGCAGGCCAATACGCCTACGTCGCCGACGGCCACTACGGCCTGCGCGTTGTGGACCTCTCCAATCCAGCGCACCCGGCGGAGACGGGATACGCTTACCCCCTGAACTATGTCTTCGACGTGGCTGTGGAGGGCAACACCGCCTACCTGTCCGTGGCCGGGGCCGGGCTGCTGATGGCGGACATCTCCGATCCAGCCCATCCTGTGGAACTGGGCTCTCTGGACACACCGGGATATGCCTACGGCGTGGCCGTCCTCGACAACATGGCCTACGTTGCCGACGGCTGGCGGGGGCTGCGGGTGGTCGATGTCTCTGACCCGGCACACCCGGTGGAGGCGGGCTCCTACAGCACGCCGGGATGGGCCTTCGACGTGGCTGTCGTGGGGAGCACCGCCTACGTAGCCGATGCCTTTGGTGGCCTGCGGGTGCTGGATGTGTCCGATCCTGGTCAGCCGGTCGAACTGGGAGGCTACGAAGTGCCCGGCGCGCACGCCGGGCGGGTGGCGGCGGT
>JAOZPF010000008.1:0-10560 GCA_029932895.1 Anaerolineae bacterium
GACCCGGTCAAGGGATACTGGACCGGTATCAACAAGACCGCTGTCAAGAACTCGCAGGGGACTGTCACCGAGGTAGCAATGTACTCCATTATGGAGAACCCGATGACAGCCTGCGGCTGTTTCGAGTGCATCGTCATGTACATCCCCGAAGCAGAAGGGGTGATGGTGGTCAGCCGTGAGGACCCCAGCATGACCCCAGCCGGTATGACTTTCTCCACCCTCGCTGGTATGTGCGGCGGCGGTATCCAGACCCCCGGCGTGATGGGCATCGGCAAGTTCTACCTGACCAGCCCCAAGTTCATCTCCGCCGATGGCGGCTTCAAGCGCATTGTCTGGATGTCCAGCTTCCTCAAGGACAGCATGGCGAGCGAGTTGGCTGCGGTGGCGGAACGGGAGGGCATTCCCGACCTGATCGAGCGCATCGCCGACGAGCGCAGCGTGACCACCGTGGACGAACTGGTCACGTGGCTCAAGGAAAAGAACCATCCGGTGTTGGAAATGGGAGTGATGCAGGCCGCGTCGGGCGCGGCGGAGGTCGCGGCCCCGGCCGCCAAGGCTGAGGCTCCGGCTGCGGTGGAGGCCAAACCAGCGGCCCCCGCGCCGGAACCCAAGCCGCCGGCTCCAGCGCCCAAGGCAGAACCACCGGCCCCCGTGCCGGAGAAACCAAAACCGGCCCCGGCTCCTGCGCCGCCAGCGCCTGCACCCGCTGTGGCTGCGCCTCCATTGCCGGCCGGCGCCGACGCCCAGGCCATCGTCCAGGCTACCGCCGAGGTCGTTATGGGCAGCATCCGGCGCGCCCTTGAGGCGGCGCTGGTAGAGCTGGGTGGAACCGCCCCGGCTGCCCCGGCCGCCGCTGCGGTCGCTCCGGCTCCCGTCGCCGCGCCAGCCGAGGCCGCGCCGGTGGCGGTGGTGGAGAAGGAACGACCAGTGGTTCCCCCCTGGAGTGAAGAGAAAGAAACACTAGACTTTATGAAGGAAAAGTGGCCCGGCAAGGTCCGCGAGATCACGCTGGGAGCCACCGCTGCCGAGGGCGGCACGCGCACCAAGACGGTCACCGTCGGCGGTGCAACGGTGATGCCGTTCCTCAGCTTTGAGGGGGACCCCGGCCACAGGCCGGTGATAGGCATCGAGATTCAGGACCGTCGCCCTACCGACTGGTCGCCGTTGCTGGAAAAGGCTTGGGGCGATGTGATGAATGACCCCGCCGAGTGGGCCAAGGCGGCCGAAAAGGCGGGGGCCGATCTGATCGTGCTCCAGCTCAGCCTGACCGACGCCAACGGTGAGCCGAACACGGCCGAGAACGCCCGCGCCGTGGTGGATAAGGTGCTCAAAGCCACCGGCTTGCCGCTCGTCGTCCTGGGCCCTGGGCAGGTCGATCTCGATAATGAACTACTGGTCGCCGTAGCTGATGCGGCTGCCGGCGAGCGGCTGGCGCTGGGCATCTGCGAGGAAAAGAACTATCGCACTATCGTTGCCGCAGCACTGGCCAACGGTCATCTGGTCACTGCTCGTACCGCGATGGACGTCAATCTGGCCAAGCAGCTCAACATCCTCATCAGCGACATGGGGTTGCCCCCGGAGCGCATTTTGATGGACCCGACCTGCGCTGGCGTGGGGTACGGGATGGAGTACGGCTACTCGGTGATGGAGCGGCTGCGGCTAGCGGCCCTCCAGGGCGACAGTATGACCCAGTTGCCGATGATCGTCACCGTGGGCTATGAGGCCTGGCGCCAGAAAGAGAGCAAGGTAGGCGAGGGCGTGCCCGAAGCCTGGGGCGACTGGGAGGAGCGGGCGATCAACTGGGAGACGGTGACAGCCGCTACCCTGGTCGAGTCGGCCGCCGACATCGTGGTCCTGCGCCATCCCGAGTCGGTGCGGCGCATCCAGAATATGATCAACGAGTTGAGGGGAGAGTAGAAGATGGCGCTTTCAGGCATTCAGATCTACAAGCTGTTGCCCCAGACCAACTGCAAGGAGTGTGGCTTTCCCACCTGTCTGGCCTTTGCGATGAAGCTGGCGGCCAAACAGGCCGAGCTGGACAAGTGCCCCTACGTCTCGGAGGAGGCGCGGGAAAAGCTGGCCGAGTCGTCCGCCCCCCCGGTGCGGCTGGTGACGCTCACCGCCGACGGTAGGGAGGCCAAGGCAGGGAACGAGATCGTGCTCTTCCGGCACGAAAAGACGTTCTACAACCGGCCTGGCATCTTTATCCGCTTCCGCGACGACGAGCCGTTGGACGCGATCAAGGGCAAGGTGCAGGAGGTGGCGGAGTATGCGGTCGAATACGTCGGCATCGCGCTGACGGTGGATGGCCTGGCTATAGAGGCGACGGGGGATGGCGACACCTTTGCGGCAACGGTGCAAGGCGTGCTGGAGGTCGCCAAGCTGCCCCTCATCCTCATCGCGTCCGACCCGGCTGTGATGGCCAAGGGACTGGAGGCGGCCGCGGGCACCAAGCCGCTGCTCCACGGCGCGACCGCGGATACCTGGGAATCCTTCGTCGAACTGGCCAAGCAGCATGGTGTACCGATGGCTATCCGCGCCGATACGCTGGGCGCTCTGGCCGACCTGTCGACCAAGATCAAGGAGGCGGGGGTCGATGACATTGTCTTTGACCCCGGCGTACGCGATCTGCGGTCGTCGTTGACGCTGAACACGCTGATTCGCCGTATGGCGCTCAAAAAGACCTTCCGCGCGCTGGGCTTTCCCATCATCAGTTTCCCCGGCGAATGCGCCGATGACGAGGGGATGGTCACGGTGGCGGCGACCCAGGCCATCGCCAAGTATGGCGGGTTCATCGTACTGGACCGGTTCAGCCCGGCGACGGTCTACCCGCTGCTGGTGCTGCGCGAGAATATCTACACCAACCCGCAGGAGCCGATCCAGGTTCAGCCTGGTATCTACGAGATCAACGATCCTCAACCCAACTCACCGCTGATGGTGACCACCAACTTCTCCATCACCTACTTCTCTGTGGCGAACGAGATCGACGGCAGCGGGATGCCTGGCTGGCTGTTGGTGGCCGATGCTGAGGGGATGAGCGTGCTCACCGCCTGGGCGGCGGGCAAGTTCGACGCCGAGCGCATCGCCAAGGCGGTCAAGTCGACCAACGTCGAGGAAAAGCTCAGCCACCACAAGCTGATCCTCCCCGGCCATGTCTCGGTCCTGCTGGGCGAGCTGGAAGAGGAGCTGCCCGGTTGGGAGATCATGGTCGGTCCGCGCGAGGCAGTGGACCTGCCTGGCTATCTCAAGCTGTGGAACGCAAGCTAGAATAACGCGAGGCCTCGGAGGGGAACTTCCGAGGCCTCGCAAGTGATGTCCGTCCACCGGCTTCAAGATAGGTATCACTGGCTGGTGGGACAGAACGGGTGTATAAAAAGAGGCAGGAGGAAACGCCATTACCACGGTTACTGTACGCTTTGAGCCTGCGGAAGAGCAGGCTGGCGAACCGCGAGAGGTGGAAGTACCCGTCGGCACGTTGCTGAGCGATGCGGCTCAGCAGGCCGGGGTCGATATCCTGATGCCCTGCGGCGGGCAGGGACGCTGCGGGCGGTGCGCTGTCATCGTCAAGGAGGGGGCGGTTCACCGCCGCTCGACACAGCGGCTCTCGCCGGACGACGTGGCGGCTGGCTATGCGCTCTCTTGCCAGACCGTTGTCACGGAGGACACTGTTGTCGTCGTTCCGCTGCAGGAAAAGATCGAGCGTCGCTTGAAAGAAAGCAAGCGCGCCGAAAAGGTCGAGTTGCCCTTCCCTTATGCTTTTGACGACCAACCGCTGCGCAAAGTCGTCGTCACTTTGGAACCGCCCAGCCTGGAGGATCAGACCGACGATTGGTCCCGACTGCGGCGGGAGCTGGTCCGCCGATACAACCTGAAGGACGTGCAAGCCTCCCTGCCGGTGCTGCGTCGGCTTGGCTCCGCGTTGCGCGAGGGGGAGTGGACGGCGACGGTGGTGTTGGAGATGGATGCGTGGGACCGCCCGGAGGGGCCGCCGCGCATTATCGACGTTCTTCCCGGCGAGCACCTGGAAAGCCTGTGGGCTGTCGCCATTGATATCGGGACGACCAGTAACCACGTCTGGCTGGTTGACCTGGTTAGCGGCAAAGTTATGAGTCACAAGGCCGACTATAACGGCCAGATCGCCCGCGGCGAGGATGTCATCTCCCGCATCATCTATGCTTCCAAAGGGAACGGCCTGCAGGAACTACAGCAACTGGTGATAGAAACCCTCAACCGGTTGATCGGGCAGGCGGCCAAGGAGCGGGGGATCAGCACCGCCGAGATCTACAAGGCGGTCGTCGCCGGCAACAGCACGATGATTCACCTCTTTGCCGGTATCCCACCCGAATCGATCCGCTTGATGCCGTTCATCACCGTCGTCAACGAGGTGCCGTCCTTCCCCGCCCGCGAGGTCGGCCTGGGGATCAATACCGAGGGGACGGTGGACTGCTTGCCTGGCATCGCCTCTTACGTGGGGGCCGACATCACCTCCGGCGTGATCAGCTCGGGGATGTGTGACGAGAGGGAAAAACTGACGCTCTTTGTGGACATTGGGACCAACGGCGAGATGACGCTGGGTGATTGTTCCTGGCTGATCGCCTGTGCCTGTTCCGCCGGCCCGGCCTTTGAGGGGGCGGGGGTGGTGCATGGCATGCGCGCTACGGAAGGGGCCATCGAGGAGGTCTGGATCAACAGCAAGAACTATGAGCCGACCTACCGTGTCATTGGTGGCATCAAGCCTCGTGGCATCTGCGGCTCGGGCCTGATCTCGCTGCTGGCAGAGATGTTTGTCGCCGGGGTGGTGGATAAGAGTGGCAACGTCGATCTCACTCTGCCCACCGACCGGGTGCGGCAGGGCGAGCATGGCGCCGAGTACGTTGTGGCGTGGGCCGACGAGACGGCCATCGGCGAGGACATCACCATCACGGCGGTTGATATCGACAACCTGATGCGGGCCAAGGCGGCGATCTATGCCGGGTTCTCTGTTCTGGCCCGTAGCGTGGGCCTGAGCCTGAGCGACGTAGGCCAGATGCTCATCGGCGGGGCGTTCGGTCAGTATATCAACGTGGAGAAGGCAATCCAGATCGGCATGCTGCCCGATATGCCGTTCGACCAGTTCCACTTTTTGGGGAACACATCGCTCCGGGGGGCCTATATGGCCCTGCTCTCGCGGGAGATGCGCCAGCGGGTGAACGAGGTGGGCCAGATGATGACCTACCTGGAGCTTTCAGCCGACAATACCTTCTTTGACGAGTTCAACGCAGCGCTTTTCTTGCCGCACACCGACCTGGAGCAGTTCCCATCGATGAAAGAGCTCTTGGAGGGGCGCTAACTTCTACATAGAGGAGGCACATTGACGACAACTGTTGCGCTGGCGGGCAAGGGCGGTACAGGCAAGACGACGGTGGCGGCGCTTCTCATCCGCTACCTCGTGGAGGAGCGGCAGGGGGCCATACTGGCTATCGACGCCGATCCCGCCAGCAATCTCGATATGGTACTGGGAATGGAAGTGGAGGCAACGGTCGGCGGCATCCGCGAGGACATGCTCGTCCAGGTCCACTCCAGCGGCGCGCTCGCCGGCTCGATGCCCGGGGGGATGAGCAAGCAGGAGTACCTGGATTATCAGGTCCAGATGGCGTTGGCGGAGGGGGACCACGTCGACCTGTTGGCGATGGGACGGCCCGAGGGGCCGGGTTGTTATTGCGCCGCTAACCAGATGCTGCGCGTGATCGTGGATCGTCTCTCTGGTCAATACGATTATGTTGTCGTGGACAACGAGGCTGGCATGGAGCACCTCAGCCGTCGCACTACCCGCGATGTGGATGTGTTGCTGTTGGTGACCGACCCCACGCGCCGGGGGATCGTCGCCGCCAGCCGTATGGCGGACATGGTGCCGGAGCTAGAGATCGGTGTGGGTCATGTCTATCTGGTCGTCAACCGGCTGCGGGGTGAGATGCCGGAGCCGCTGGCCGAAGTGGTGGCAGAGACAGGCCTGGACCTGGTCGGAACGGTGCCGGAGGACGCGGCGATGCCTGATTTTGAGTACGCGGGCCGGCCGCTGGTTGAACTCCCGGCTGATACGGCCGTCTACCAGGCCGTGAAAGAGATCGCTGAGAAAATCGTCTAGGTATTCATAAAGGAGGCACGGCATGTATATCATCGCGGAGAACATCCATATCATCTCTCCCAAGGTAAAGGCAGCCATCGCCGAGCGGGATGCCAAATTCTTTCAGAACCTGGCGGTGCAGATGGTGGAGGCCGGAGCAAGTGCGATCGACCTGAACATTGGCCCACAGAAAAAGCGCGGCCACGAGATCTTGCCCTGGCTGGTCGAGACCGTCGAGGCAGTGACGGATGTGCCGTTGGTCTTTGACACGACGAACCTGACCGCCATCGAGGCAGCGTGCGAGACGGTGTCCAAAGCGCAGCCAATCATCAACTCTACCGACGCGCGAGCGGAGCGATTGGAGACAGTGCCGGCGGTGGCTAAAAAGTACAATGCGCGCCTCATTGCCCTGACGATGGCTGAGGGGATGATCCCTGTTGGCGCTGACGAGCGGGTGAGCATCGCCTTGGAACGACTGATCCCCCATATGCTAGAGATAGATTTTCCCATCGACGACTTGATCATCGACCCCCTAGTGCTGACGGTCTCTGGTTGTCAGGAATACTGCCCGGAGTGCGTCGAGGCGGTACGGACCATCAAGTTTGCCTGGGATCCGCCCCCATTGACCAACGGTGGCCTCTCCAACGTGTCCAACGCAGTCCCCAACGAGATGCGGCCGCTGCTCAACCGGACCTACATGGTCATGCTGATGGGCGCCGGCATCGATATGGTCATCGCCGATCCCTTTGACACAAAGCTGATGGAGTGGATCCGGGTGATCGAGGAGCGGGACGAGAGCACATCGCTCAACCGGCTGCTGGTCAGGCTCCATGATCGGGTGGAGGCGATGGAGGAGCTGCAACCGGAGGACGTCGATATGGACGACCCGGAGCAGCGCGATGTCTGGAAGACAGTCCAGGTGCTGCTCAACAAAGTGATCTATACCGATTCCTACCTGCGGCTGTAATTCGCAATTCGCAATTCGCAATTCGCAATTCGCATCAGGAGGGACTGATGACCGCGACACTGATTGATGGTAAGGCGACCGCCGCCGCGATTCACGACGAGGTCCGGGCCGAGGTCGAACAACTGCAGGCCGAGCACGGCATTGTGCCTGGGCTGGCGACGGTGTTGGTGGGGGATAACCCCGCCTCCCAGTTTTATGTCCGCTCCAAGCAGAAGCGGTGCGCCGAGGTCGGTATCCGCTCCTTTGGACACAAGCTTCCTGAGGATGCTACCCAGGAAGAGGTGGAGGGGTTGGTAGCGGACCTGAACAGCAACCCAGAGGTGAACGGCATCCTGGTCCAGTTGCCGCTACCCAAACATCTGGATGAGGAACGTGTTCTGGCTGCCATCGGCATTGATAAGGATGTGGATGGCTTTCATCCGGTGAACATTGGCCGGCTGACGATGAAGGGGCGCGAGCCAATGTTCGTCCCCTGCACTCCGGCCGGCTGTATCGAACTGCTCGATCGGTACGGCGTTGAAATTGCGGGCAAGGAGGCAGTGATTCTGGGACGCAGCAACATCGTTGGTCTGCCTGTGGCGATGCTCCTGCTGCACCGGAATGCCACCATCACTATCTGCCATTCCCGCACCAAGGACCTGGCGGCGACCTGCCGCCGTGCTGATATCCTCATCGCCGCTGTGGGCCGCCCCCAGATGGTCGAGGGGGACTGGATCAAGCCCGGCGCGGCCGTGATCGACGTTGGCATCAACAGGGTGGATGACCCCACGGCTAAACGGGGCTACCGCATCGTCGGCGATGTTGACTTCCAGGCGGCGGTGGAGGTGGCGGGTTATATCACCCCCGTTCCGGGCGGCGTCGGTCCGATGACCATCGCTATGCTCCTGCGCAATACATTGACCTCGGCCAAGCGGGCGGCGGGTTTGATCCCCTGATCGGTCGTTGCCGGTCGTCAGGCTTGAACGCGGCGGCTTTGCTGGCGCGATAGGAGCTGGTATGCGTACAACAATATCGATCAAAAAGGTGCATAGCGACTTTGTCCGCCAGATCGAAGAGATCAGCGGCGAAAACTTGCTCTCCTGTAATCAGTGCGGCAAGTGTAGCGCTGGCTGTCCTGTCGCGGCCCAAATGGACCTTCTGCCTAGCCAAGTCATCCGCATGGCCCAGTTGGGGATGGAGGAGGTGTTGGAGAGCAGGACTATCTGGATCTGTGCCTCCTGCCTGACCTGCGTCACGCGCTGCCCCAAGGGAGTGGACCTGCCACGGCTGATGGAGGCGCTGCGCCAGGTGTCGCTCCGGGCCGGCGTTTCGGAGTTGAACCTGGATCAGTTGGACCCCGAGCTAGTGCGGGAACTGCCCCAGTTGGCGATCGTCGGCGGATTTAGAAAGTATATGAAATAAGGGGGGGTAGATGGGCATTCCCTACTATCCAGGTTGTACGCTCTCTACCAAGGGGCACGGCTACGACGTCTCCGGCCGGGCTGTGGCCAAGGCACTGGGGATGGAGTTGGTCGAACTCCCCGAGTGGCAGTGCTGTGGCGCTACTTTTCCCCTGGCAACCGATGACTCTATGGCGCTGATTGCGCCCACGCGGGTTCTCCAGCAAGCAGAACGGGAGGGCGAGGAAGTGGCTGCCCTGTGCGCGATCTGCTACCACGTCCTCAAGCGGACGCAAACGGCGCTGGAGCGGGACCAGGAGATGTTGGAGCGCATCAACTGGTTCACAGAGCAGGAATACCATGGCAATGTGCGTGTGGTGCACTTTTTGGAGCTCTTGCGCGATAGGCTGGGCTGGGAAGCGCTCGCCGAGCGGGTCACCAGGCCGTTGAAGGGGTTGCGGGCCGCTCCCTACTATGGTTGTCTTCTCCTTCGTCCCTACGACGAGATCCACCTGGACGACCCAGAGGCCCCTACCATCCTGCACGACCTGGTCCGGGCATTGGGCGCGGAGCCGGTTGATTTTCCCTACAACCTGGAGTGTTGTGGGTCTTATCTGACGGTGAAAGAACCCGAGATATCCAAACGTCTGTCGGGGGACATTGTCACCTCGGCGCGGGAGGAGGGAGCTCAGGTGATCGTCACCGCCTGCCCTCTCTGTCACTTTAACCTGGACTACCCGCAGCGGGGGACGGGGGGAGGGCGGACTGGCGACGAGGTCCCTATTGTTTATTTCACCCAGTTGATGGCGGTTGCCCTGGGGCTGCCGGAGGAGGACTGGGGGATGGATAACCATTATGTGGATCCGCGGGCACTGTTCAAGACAACGGGCAACGAGAAGTGAAGAGACTCTTGTCGAGCGAGGGGGGCGAGGTGAAGTTTAAACTTTTCATCCCCGGTCCGTGTGAGGTGGACGAGGAGGTGCTGGCGGCGATGGCTCAGCCCACCCCCCGGCATTACGGCGCAGAGTGGATGGAGGTCTATGACGAGACGTTGGGCCTTCTGAAGCGGGTTTTCCAGACCGAGAACGACCTCTTTATCGTGCCGGGGTCGGGGTCGGCGCTGCTGGATATGGCTTTGGGCAGTATGCTGGCGACGGGAGAGACGATCGTCATCGGCGACAACGGCTTTTTCGGTGAACGGCTGCGGGTAATAGCCGAAGCGTATGGGTTGCGGGCCGTCCTCTTTACGGCTCCCCATGGTCAGCCCCTGGACCCCGATGATCTGCGGCGGACACTGGCCCGGGAGCCGGAGGCGCGGGCGGTGGCGGTGGTCCATCACGAGACCGCCACTACCGTGCTCAACCCGCTGCGTGAACTGGCAGAGGTGACGCACGAGGCGGGGATCCCGATCATCGTGGACGGCATTTCCTCTCTGGGCGGTGTGCCGTTGCCGGTGGACGAGTGGGATATTGACCTCTGTGCGACGGTGGCGAACAAGTGCCTGGAATGTCCGCCCGGCTTGGCGTTGGTCTCTGTCGGACCGCGGGCGTGGGAGTGGACGGAGCGCCACGCCGGTCAGCCCCACGGTTGGTATCTGAACCTGCTCACCTGGCGGCAGTATGCCATCGACTGGGCTGGCTGGCATCCCTATCCGGTCACGCTGCCCACTAACAACATCCTCGGCCTGCGGGTGAGCTTGCAGCGCATCCTGGCTGATGGGTTGGAAGCGCACTATGCCCGCTACCGCCGGGCGGCCCAGGCGGTCCGCCGAGGATTGGAGGCAGTCGGTTTCGAGATGCTCGTGAACGGTCCTGCTGCCTCACCCATCGCCACGGCGGTTCTGGCGCGCCCCGAATTCACGGTGCGGGAGCTTTCGTCCTATCTCGCCGAGGTGCACTCGATTCTCATCTCGGGTGGACTGGGGCCGCTGGCTGGCAAGATCTTTCGGGTGGGGCATATGGGCAAGGCTTCCTCCCCTGAGTACCTGCACGAGTTTCTCTCTGCGGTGGAAGCGTTCTTGCGTCACCGCGGCCTTGCGGTTCCCGAGGGCGCTGCTTTGGTTGGGCTATCGGAGATAGCGATTCTTTCCCTACGAATGCAACTGTTCTGTA